>NZ_CALNWV010000059.1:0-10880 GCF_940793045.1 Neisseria sp. Marseille-Q2251 | reverse complement strand
TGGTATCGTTCGTCTTGGGTCAGTTGTGTGTAGCTCATGGCAATCTTTCTTGCAGGAAAGGTCGTATGCTACCGCATACTGACCTTTTTCTGTTATGGAAAGTTGCACTTCAAATGCGAATCCGCCGCCGTCTGAAAACGCGGGGGAGCGGCGGAAGATGGCGGATTGGTATCCGACGGTGCAAAGGCTGCGCCCGAACGGGACGGACAAGGAAATCAACTTGACCATCACCGACCCCGACCGCAAAGAAGCGGTGTTGTCGGCGGATTATTTCGACAAAAGAAGCATCGGCTCGAACCCTGATTTGTCGGTGGCGGTACGTTTGCGCGACGGGGCGCAGGTGTATCGCAAAGATGCCTACGGCGGCTTCGAACAGGCCTACTCTTCGCTCTACAGCCTGCATACGGCGGGCTTTGCCGACTATCCGACGCTCTGGCTTTATTTCTTCAGCGGTATGGCGGGTTGCGGTATGATTGCGACGGGTGCGGTAATGTGGCCGATGAAGCGGCGCAACCGCAAACAGCCGCCCCTGCGCGGGATTGCGTGGGCGGAACGCATCAACATCGCCGTGTTCGCCGGTTTCCCACTCGCCTGCGCCGCCTTTTTCTGCACCAACCGCCTGCTGCCCGCAGACTGGGACGGGCGCGAAATTTGGGAAGCGCAAAGCCTCTTTGCCGTCTGGGCCGCCGCTGCGGTTGCCGCCTTCTTCCCCTACCCCGCGTATATCAAATGGCGCGGCCTGTTTTACGCCGCCGCCGCACTGTGTGCCCTAATCCCGCTCTTGGATATTTATGTCGGACGGCCTCTCTGGCTGTCGATTCGGTCGGGGGACACGCTCTATTGGACGGTGGAACTGTGTTTCCTGACATTTGCGGCAATATTCTTCCTCATCGCCCGCCGCATCGAAAAGGCGCAATAACCATGCTGTATTTCCTGATGTTTTCCCTTTGCTCCGGCGGCTTTTTCTGCCTCATGCTCTCGCAAACGCCCCACGCCAAAACCATGCTCGGACGACCCGTCCAACACCCCGCCCGCCTGTGCCTCGCCGGCGCAACCCTCCTCACCGCCGCCCTTGCCGCCGCACTCGCTTCGCCCCATCCCGCCGCCGCCAGCACAAGCTGGTTCGGCTGCCTGAGCGCAGGCGCAGCCTTGTGCGCGGTTGCGGTTTATTTTCGGGGAAAGGGAGCTCGCAGGAAGTAAAATTTATCGGATTAAAATCAAAAGTCGTCTGAAACAAAACAACGTTTTCAGACGACCTTTTTATAGTGGATTAACAAAAATCAGGACAAGGCGCCGAAGCCGCAGACAGTACAGATAGTACGGAACCGATTCACTTGGTGCTTCAGCACCTTAGAGAATTGTTCTCTTTGAGCTAAGGCGGGGCAACGCCGTACTGGTTTAAAGTTAATCCACTATACAACCCCCTTATTTCCGCATTTCAACCAACATCCGACACACGACCAATCCTGCCGCCGCCAAGATTGCAGCGGCTAAGCCGATGTTGGACATACCCGCCCACACGGTAACGTAGTGTCCCAAAAGCGCGCCGCCGCCGATGCCGACGTTGTAGAGGCCGGAGTAAATCGAGTTGGCTACATCGGTCGCATCCGAGGCAAAGTCCAATACTTTGGAGACCATGCCGAGGCTTAAGACGACGATGGCGATGCCCCAGACAAACACCAGCGCGTAAACGGCTATCGGGTAAGCGGCAAGGGGCAGCAGGCAGAGCGTCGATGCCAGAATGACGGATACCGAAGTCAGCAGGAATACGCGTTGGTGTTTGGCAAACCATTTGCCGAACAAATACGACGCGGCAAATCCCGCCAGCCCGTACAGGCTCAAGACGATGGTCACTTGTTCGGGCGCGAAGCCGCCGGCTTGCAGGACGAAGGGTTCGATATAGCTGTATGCCGTAAAGTGGGCGGTAATCAGGAGGACGGTCAGCGCGTAGAGCAGCATGAGGTTTTTGCGCTTGAGCAATCCGGGCAGGCTTTTGAGCGAACCTGTGTTCACGCTGGGCAGCAGCGGCAGGTTTTTCGCCAATATGCCCATCACTGCCGCCGCGCACAGTCCGATAAGCAAAAAGCTAAACTGCCAGCTTGAATGTTGCCCGATAACGCGCCCCAGCGGGATGCCCGCCACCATCGCCATAACCGTACCCGTACTGAGCAGCCCCAAAGCCTGATTGCCTTTGCCCTGCGGCGCAACGCGCACTGCCAGCGAGGCGGTAATCGACCAAAACACGGCGTGCGTCAGGGCGATGCCGATGCGGCTGACGAGCAGGATTTCGAAACTTCGGGCGAAATAGGAAACGATGTGGCTGAGGGTAAAGAACGCGAAGAGGACGAGCAGCAGCTTTCGGCGTTCGATGTTTTTCGTTGCCAGCATCAGCGGTAGCGACAGCAGCGCGACAATCCACGCATACACGGTAATCATGATACCGACTTCGGTCGGCGGCATATTGAAGGTCGCGCCGATGTTGCTCAATAGGGCAATCGGGATATATTCGGTGGTGTTGAAAATGAATGCGCCGACTGCCAGGGCGATGACGCTTAGCCATTGTTTGTTTGTGTTTGCTGACATTGGGGTTTCCCTTTTTATATTTTTCTTCAAAATTTTATCTAATCTGTAATTATACTACTTTCAGACGACCTTCCCACTGCGCCGACACAAAATTCCGCCCTAGACGCTCCCGCCTCATCGGCATACAATCTTTGCATGAACACCAAACACCCCAAGCCCTCCCGTTTTGCCCATATTTACGGCATGAACGGGCAATTCGTCCTGTTGGAACAGCATTCCGAGTGGATGCCGGTCAACGATGCCGACTACGACAACGCGCCCGCATTGCCGGAGGGGTTTGTGTTTGCGGATGAAGCGTTCTATACGACCGACGGCAGCGTGCCGCCGCTCGTCCTGCCCGACAACATCAAAATCTTCAACGAAGAAGCGCGCAAACTCGAACGCCGCAGGCTCGATGCGCTGGCTTTGGAAGAGTTGGGCAAAAACCTCGCCGCAGCCCAAGCCGAGACCGACCTCGAAGCCCTGCTTGAAAAAATCGAATTTCATTTGAAACAAGACAATCTGTTCAAATAAAACTTTTCAGACGACCCTCCAAGCAGCAAAGGGGTCGTCTGAAAGATAAAATCGTTGACAATCCAAACCGATTTGGTACATTGTTCAACACTTATCAATCCCCGTTTCCCAACCGACAAAGGAGTCGAGAAGATGTTTTCAAAAAGCGTCAACCTAGCCCAATATGATCCGGAGCTGGCAGCCGCCATTGCCCAAGAAGACCAACGCCAGCAAGACCACGTCGAACTGATTGCTTCCGAAAACTACGTCAGTTGCGCCGTGATGGAGGCACAAGGTTCGCAATTGACCAACAAATACGCCGAAGGCTACCCCGGCAAACGCTACTACGGCGGCTGCGAATACGTCGATATCGTCGAACAGCTGGCAATCGACCGCGTCAAAGAACTCTTCGGTGCGGAATACGCCAACGTCCAACCCCATTCCGGCTCCCAAGCCAACCAAGCCGTGTACGCCTCCGTCCTCAAACCCGGCGACACCATCCTCGGCATGAGCCTCGCCCACGGCGGCCACCTGACCCACGGCGCCAGCGTCAACATTTCCGGCAAACTCTACAACGCCATTACCTACGGCTTGGATGAAAACGAAGTCCTCGATTACGCCGAAGTCGAACGCCTCGCGCTCGAACACAAACCCAAAATGATCGTTGCCGGCGCATCTGCCTACGCCCTGCAAATCGACTGGGCGAAATTCCGCGAAATCGCCGACAAAGTCGGTGCCTACCTCTTTGTCGATATGGCGCACTACGCAGGCCTGATTGCCGGCGGCGAATACCCCAATCCCGTCCCATTCTGCGACTTCGTGACCACCACCACCCACAAAACCCTGCGCGGCCCGCGCGGTGGCGTGATTTTGTGCCGCGACAACACGCATGAAAAAGCGTTGAACTCTTCCATCTTCCCAAGCCTGCAAGGCGGCCCGCTGATGCACGTCATCGCCGCCAAAGCCGTTGCGTTCAAAGAAGCCCTGCAACCTGAGTTCAAACAATACGCGAAACAGGTGAAAATCAACGCCGCAGCGATGGCGGAAGAATTGGTCAAACGCGGTTTGCGCATCGTTTCCGGCCGTACTGAAAGCCACGTTTTCCTCGTTGACCTGCAACCGATGAAAATCACCGGCAAAGCCGCCGAAGCTGCATTGGGCAAAGCAAACATCACCGTCAACAAAAACGCCATTCCGAATGATCCGGAAAAACCGTTCGTTACCTCCGGCATCCGCATCGGCTCCGCCGCCATGACCACACGCGGCTTTAACGAAGCCGACGCCCGTGTCCTCGCCAACCTCGTTGCCGACGTTTTGGCAAACCCTGAAGACGAAGCAAATCTGGCAAACGTCCGCAAGCAAATCACCGCGCTTTGCGACAAATACCCCGTTTACGGCGCATAACCGGCTTGCCCGTTTAAGCATCTTGTAACACGGAAAGGTCGTCTGAAAATCCCGAAAAAGGGTTTTCAGACGACCTTATTTGTTTTTGACACTTGATTCTTGAAGCGGCGGGCAAAAATCCCGCATTTGCCCCTTTCTTTCCGCCTGCAAACGGAGTACATTTACCCCCATTGTTAACAATTTTACGGAACACACATCATGGAGAAATTTCCCAAATCGTCCAAGCTGGACCATGTTTGCTACGACATCCGCGGTCCGGTACACAAAAAAGCCCTGCAACTCGAAGAAGAAGGTCATAAAATCCTCAAGCTCAATATCGGCAACCCTGCGCCGTTCGGCTTTGAAGCGCCCGATGAAATCTTGGTGGACGTGATCCGCAACCTGCCTACCGCGCAAGGCTATTGCGATTCCAAAGGGCTGTATTCCGCCCGCAAGGCTATCGTTCATTACTATCAAACCAAAGGTCTGCGCGATATTTCGGTCAACGACGTTTATATCGGCAACGGCGTGTCCGAGCTGATTACCATGTCCATGCAGGCGCTTTTGAACGACGGCGACGAAATTCTGATTCCCGCACCCGATTATCCGCTGTGGACGGCTGCCGCCACTTTGGCGGGCGGTACGGTGCGCCATTATTTGTGTGACGAAGAAAACGACTGGTTTCCCAACCTTGCCGACATGGAAGCCAAAATCACGCCCAAAACCAAAGCCATCGTCGTCATCAACCCCAACAACCCCACCGGCGCGGTATACAGCAAAGAAATCCTGCTTGAAATCGCCGAGTTGGCGCGCAAACACGGTCTGATTATCTTCGCCGACGAAATTTACGACAAAATCCTCTACGACGGCGCGGTACACCACCACATCGCCGCGCTCGCGCCCGACCTGCTGACCATCACCTTCAACGGTCTCTCCAAAGCCTACCGCGTTGCCGGATTCCGCCAAGGCTGGATGGTGCTCAACGGCCCGAAAGAACATGCCAAAGGCTATATAGAAGGTCTCGATATGCTTGCCTCCATGCGCCTGTGTGCCAACACGCCGATGCAACACGCCATCCAAACCGCTTTGGGCGGCTATCAAAGCATCAACGAATTTATCCTGCCCGGCGGCCGCCTGTTGGAGCAACGCAATAAGGCGTGGGAACTTGTCAACCAAATTCCCGGCATATCCTGCGTCAAGCCGATGGGGGCGCTTTATATGTTCCCCAAAATCGATACCGAAATGTACGGCATTCATGACGACATGAAATTTATCTACGACCTGCTCGTACGCGAAAAAGTTTTGTTCGTCCAAGGAACAGGGTTCAACTGGATACGCCCTGACCACTTCCGCATCGTTACCCTGCCGTACACCCACCAAATCGAAGAAGCCATGGGCAAACTTGAGCGCTTCTTGCAGACTTACCGGCAATAAGGCAGGGCAACGGTATGAAAAAATGCGTTGTCCTGACCGGCGCGGGGATTAGCGCCGACAGCGGGTTGCTGACTTTCCGCGACGCGGGCGGTTTGTGGGAAGGGCATAAGGTGACGGATGTCTGTACGCCCGAAGCCTTGGCGCGTAATCCCAAGCTTGTAATTGATTTTTACAACCAGCGCAGGCTTCAGGCAAACGCCGCCGAGCCGAACGCCGCGCATCTGGCGTTGGTCAAGCTGGCGCAATATTACGATGTGCACATCATCACGCAGAATGTGGACGCGCTGCACGAGAAGGCGGGCAGCAGCAAAGTATTGCACCTGCACGGCGAGCTGAACAAACTGCGCAGCACCGTCAATGAAGACGAAATCATCGAATTTACCGGCGAGCAGACTGACGACGTGCGCGACAGCCAAGGCAATCCGATGCGCCCGCATATCGTGTTTTTCGGCGAACAAGTACCGATGTTTGATGCGGCGGTCGAGGAAATGCGCGATGCGGATGTGGTCATGATTGTCGGCACGTCGATGCAGGTTTATCCGGCAGCTTCGCTGATTCATTACGCACCGCCCGATGCGGAACGCTATTTGGTCGATCCGAACCCGCAAGGCGTGGGCGCGGATGTCGAAGTGATTCCGAAACGCGCGGCGGAAGGCGTGCCGGCATTGGTCGAACATTTGATTAGTCAGGCTTGAGACGGTTTGAAAATGTCGAAACGTCGTTTGAAAACGGGCAATCCTTGTTTTCAGACGACGTTTTGTTTTGAAATTTTTATTTTGTATCAAGACGGATGATGCGGGAGTTGTCGAGAGCGGACTTCGTGCTGTATTTGGGCAATTTGGCAGGGCGTTGGGCAGAACGTCTGGTTTTATAGTGGATTAACTTTAAACCAGTACGGCGTTGCCTCTCCTTGCTGTACTATTTGTACTGTCTGCGGCTTCGTCGCCTTGTCCTGATTTTTGTTAATCCACTATACAAAATCTGCCACATTCCTACATGATAAAAAGGTCGTCTGAAAACCATGTTTCAGGTTTGAACTGCACCCTTGTTCAGTGATATAGAGAAACGATGGTTTCGGCGGCTTTGACGCAGCTGTCGACATCGGCGACCAAGGCGATGCGGACGTAGCCTTCACCGGGGTTGCCCCATTTGGTATCGCGGGCAAGGAAGCGGCCGGGGAGGACTTGGATGGCGGCTTTTTGCCAGAGGTTTTTGGCAAAAGCCAAATCGTCGCCATCGGGGACTTTCAGCCAGATGTAGAATGATGCGTCGGGCAGTTTGACATCGAATGCCTGCTGCAAAATGGGGATGACGCGGTCGAATTTTTCTTGATACAGGCGGCGGTTGGCGATGACGTGTTCTTCGTCGTTCCATGCGGCGATGCTGGCGCGTTGGACGGGAATGCTCATCGCGCTGCCGTGGTAGGTGCGGTAGACCAGGAAGTTTTTAAGCAATTCGGCATCGCCTGCGACAAAGCCGGAGCGCAGTCCGGGGACGTTGGAGCGTTTGGAGAGGCTGGTGAACATGACGATATTGCGGTTGCTGCGCCCTAATTGTGCTGCTGCCTGTAAGCCGCCTATGGGTTTTTTTCCGTCGAAATAGATTTCGGAATAGCATTCGTCGGAAGCGATGATGAAATCATATTTGTCTTGCAGATCAAAGATTTCTTGCCAGTCTTCTAGTTGCAGGACGCTGCCGCTGGGGTTGTTAGGCGAGCAGACGAACATGACTTTGGTGCGTTGCCATACGTCTTCGGCGATGCTTTTCCAATCGGGCTTGAAGGATGGGGCGGGACAGTTGGCGAAACGGATTTCGCCTCCGCCGAGAATGGCTGCACCTTCGTAGATTTGGTAGAACGGGTTGGGACTGAGGACGACGGGTTTGAGGTCGTCTGAAACGGGATTTAAGACAGCTTGAACGAAGGAAAACAAGGCTTCGCGGCTGCCGAGCACGGGCAGGACTTCGGTGTCGGGATTGACGGTCAACCCGTCGTAACGGCGCTGCAGCCAGTCGGCGCAGGCTTGGCGCAGTTCGGGCAGGCCTGCGGTCAGAGGGTATTTTTCCAGTTCGTGCAGCGAGGCGGTCAGCGCATTGGTGATGACTTTGGGGGTAGGGTGTTTCGGCTCGCCGATGTGCAGGTGGACGGGGGCGACGCCTTCGGGAGGATTAATGCCCTGCATGGCTTCGCGCAGGCGGGCGAATGGATAGGGTTGGAGTTGGTCGAGTAGTGGGTTCATGGGTGTTCCAAATGTCTATCGAGACGGTCATCTTAGCATTTTTTATGCGGATTTTGTTGACAATGTGTGCAGGAAAAGGGAGGCAGCGTTGGGAAAAGGTCGTCTGAAAATCGGTTTCAGACGACCTTTTTTGAGCATCACGCGATTTGCAGGCAGGATATAGTGGATTAACTTTAAACCACCAGTACGGCGTTGCCTCGCCTTGTCCTGATTTAAATTTAACCCACTAAAAAAGGGCACATTGAAATATGCCCTTTTTTAGCGTTCATCTGCGGGTATGAATTATTTGGCTGCTGCGGGAAGAGCGCCGTTAAGCAGATATTGGATGGTTTCTTGCACCGTGCGGATGGCGTTGCCAAATGGCAGCGGGTCTTTACCGCGGAAAAACAGACCTTTATCGACTTCGCCACGGAAGGCGGCGGAGAGTTGGATGTCGATGCAGAATTGTCCGGCTTTTGCCAAACCGTCACGCAGTCCGCAGCTGGTCAGACAGTTCAAGCCTTGCGTACAGCGGCGCGGGTCGGCTTTGGCATTGGCTTGAAGCTTGGATTCGCGTTTGATGTAGCTGTCTAGGAATTTGGTGCGCACCCCGCGTGCGGGCAGTCCGGCGACGGACATAAATTCGACAACATGCTCGGTTTCCGCGCCTGCCAGCGTTTTTTTGAAGTTGATGTGGGCATCGCCTTCTTCGGTAACCGCAAACGCCGTGCCGATTTGGACGGCGGACGCACCCCAGTTTTTCAGGGCCGTTTTGACTTTTTCAAAGTTCGCCATGCCACCGGCAAGGATGAGTGGGATTTTTTCGCTTTCAAGGCCTAAGTTCTTGAATACTTCAAAAGTTTCTTCGATGACGCGTTTGAATTCAAACTTGGCATCGTTCACACCTGCCACGCTCGCTGCACCCAAGTGTCCGGCAGCGTGTGCGGGATGTTCGATAACGATGGCGTCGGGCAAAACACCTTTTTTCATCCAGCGTTTCAATACGATGCCGATACCGCGCGATTCGGACAAAATTGGGAACAGAGCGACATCTTTGTGATAACCCTCAGTCATTTCAGGCAAATCCAGCGGCAACCCCGCACCCATCACAATCGCGTCCGCACCCGATTCGCAGGCTTGGCGGACGTAGGCGGCGTGGTCTTTGACGGCTTTCATGACGTTGACGGCAATCATGCCTTTGCCGTTTGCGTCGGCTTTGGCTTTTTGGATTTCGCGGTCAAGCGCGGTACAGTTGAGTCGGGTGTATTTTTCTTCGCTCGGGTTGATTTTGGATTCGGCGAGCAGGTCGTCATGCAAGTGGCGCAAATCAACGCTGGCAATTGTGCCGACACCGTTTTCGCGGGCGACCGCGCTGGAGAGTTTCGATGCGGAAACGCCCACGCCCATCCCGCCTTGGACGACGGGAATCAATGATTTGCCTCGGATGTGCAATGGGTCGAAGTTGTTTTGCATGTATGGGTTCCTTGATGGTTGCGGGAGCGGGCTGATATTGGCAGACCGGCTTTGCTGGATGTTTGAAAATTTATTTTTAATCAATGGATAAGGTTTGTTTTTTTACTGAACCTGATGATATCGGGCTGCTTATATCTCAAGTTTTAGTAATTATACTCTAAATGTGGACAAAAATTAGAGTATCAATACAGTTTTTGCAAATTAAATTTGAAAAGTATTGTTAACTAAGAAATATTTTTTCGGGTTAGGTCGTCTGAAAGATTGATTTATTGAAGGTTGGTTTGGGATGAAGGCTGACTGCTTTGCCTATTTCTATTCCACTTAAACTGTAAAAAGATGCATTCCAAATCATCTTAATGGGTGAAATAATGAGGATAACTGGTTTATTGCGATGAGATGTTGGGGATATAAGAAGACACCGTGTTGTTTACACAACGGGTTGAGAAAAATAATTCTGTAAGACCTCAAAAGGCGTATTACCTTTCAAGTTCTTATGTGTCCTTGACTGCTGCCCGTATACCGTTGAATGCGCCTGCTCGGATAAAGACACGGACTATCGGGGCAAGCAGTTTCAGATGCCCGCACTTTGTCAGGTTTCGGCTTGACCGTTTGCCGACATGTTTATCTTGTCAAATTCTGTTTTTCAGTTTGTATTTCAGTTAGTAAGCCAGTAATAGGCATTCCATTTTTTTGAGCAAGCAGAGCCCATTTTTCTGCTTCATATAATTTGTTTTTATCTTTACTGTCTTGGTAATGATCAAAGAATATATAGGCAAGATCATGTTGTGCTTGAGTATTGCCCGACTCAGCGGCCCGAACTAACCAAAATATAAATTTATCTTGGTTAAACTCATAAAAAGCAAAATAATGAGCTAATTTTGATGCTGCTTGACCATTGCCGGAAGAGGCATCGATTTTTAACTTTTCCAGCTCGGCTTTAGAAATATACACGCTGTCATTTAATGACATATTGGCATCAGATTGCATACGTCTCTCCTTGCCGTAGGAGTGGTTGCAAGATAACAAAAATATACCTAGCAAAATGATTTTAAGGGTCATATGGCTTGAATGTAACTTGTTTCCCTTCATTTCTTGCTCCTCCTGATGTAGAACCGTGCTTGCACCGAGTATCTAGATAGTCTTTTATTTGTCTAAGATTTGTGGTGGTTCATTTTTCAGACGACCTTGGATTCGGATTTCAAGTGCAACACTAGTGTATCAGCGGTTTGAACAGCTTCAAGAATAAAACACTTGGCGTTTCGTAGCCAAGTGTTTTTCTTGGCCGGTGGTTCAACTCAT
>NZ_CALNWV010000058.1:0-11210 GCF_940793045.1 Neisseria sp. Marseille-Q2251 | reverse complement strand
CAGGGTTCAAGATGAGTTGAACCACCGGCCAAGAAAAACACTTGGCTACGAAACGCCAAGTGTTTTATTCTTGAATCTGTTCAAACCGCTGATACACTAGTGTTGCACTTGAAATCCGAATCCAAGGGCCTTGACACATAGGCGGAGCGCGCCTCGAATTCTTCACCCGACAATTCCGCCGCCGTTTGGCTGTAGATCATCACCGTATGCGAAGTCAGCAAGAGGCCGCTGTAAACAATCATCACATGAAACGGCAGCGGCAGCACGCCCAGCAGGTTGTGCGCGTCCAGCCAGCTTCTGAGCTTTTTGCCTGCGCGGAAAGTGAAAAACTCCGCCAAAATCTTTTTATGCACAATCACGCCGCTGATTACCGCCGCCAGCGCGACCACCGCGGCCGCAGCCGTCAGCCAGTAGCCGCCGTATTCCGCCGCCGCGAGGTTGCTGTGGATGGAAACCAGATAACCCGCCCCCGCCGTTTCGCGCGGTTTGGACTGCGGCGCGTTAGGATAAGGGCTGATGGTGGTATAGGACGCCTCTTCGGCCCCGCGCTCCGTCCAGCCCAAATCCAAGTACGGCGAACGTTCGGTCGGCAGAGAAACCGACCATTCTGCCGCATTCGGCGCATGGCGGCGCAGATAGTCCAGGGCGGTCGCCAGCGAAACCCGTTCGTCCGGCAGGCCGTCTGAAAACGGCAGCTCCGGCTGCATCCATACATCCAGTTCGGCACGGAAAAACGCAATGCTTCCCGCAAGGAATATTACGAACAAAATCCACGAACAGACCAGTCCCGTCCATGTGTGGATTTCCGCCATTACCTTGCGCAGCCCCGCCTCCTTAGCCATGCGCCAGCCCCCCTGCCGCTGAAAGCAGCAACACCGACAGCGACAGCACGCAAAACACCGTCCGCAGCCGCCGCGCCGCCAACGCCCACAGAAATACCAGCGGCAGCAGCGTAATGCCTAGGAGGGTGCCGCCATAAACGGCATTGGTTGACCCGCCCGCATAAAGCGGAACCGTACCCGCCGCCAGCGCGGATACCCAGTAGCTTCCGGCCGAAGCCAGCACAATCCGCGCCGTGATGTGCAGCGGGCGTGGCAGGATGGGACTCATATGGTTTTCCTTGGGATATTTGTTACTTTTATTCGATTGGGTGTTTTTCAGACGACCTTTAGAAATGACAGGTTTCAGACAGCCTTTGCAGAGTACGGCAACCTCACGACCGTCATTCCCGTGAAAACGGGAATCCAGACCTTTGGAGTTTCAGGAATCTCTAAAAATCGCCGAATCCCAAAGATTCCTAGATTTCCGCCTGCGCGGGAATGACGGATTATATAGTGGATTAACTTTAAACCAGTACGGCGTTGCCTCGCCTTAGCTCAAAGAGAACGATTCTCTAAGGTGCTGAAGCACCAAGTGAATCGGTTCCGTACTATTTGTACTGTCTGCGGCTTCGTCGCCTTGTCCTGATTTAAATTTAATCCACTATAGGTTTCAGACGACCTTCAAGAATTACAGCAACCCCAAACCCCGTCAAAACTTATACCTAAGCGTCCCCGACAAACTCCTCGGCTGGCCGTAGTCGTGGTACATCGTGTCCGTGCGGTAGCGTTTGTCGAACACGTTGTCGAAGTTTAGTGTCAGATTGGCGTTTTTGGAGATGTCGTACTGCGCGGTCAGGTCGACCACGGCGAAGGATTTTTGGCTGGAGAGGACGCGGGCGCGTTCTTTGGCTTCATCGTCGTCAAACTCGATATTGCTGAGGTCGCCGTATTTGTCCACAAAGGTCTTGCTCTGCCAGCGTACGCCGCCGCCGAGGGTCCAGCGGGTTTTGGGCAGGCGGTAGGTGGTGAAGAGTTTGAAGCTGTGGCGCGGGTCGTATTGGCTGTTGGGCCGGTTGCCGTTTTCTTCGCGGGTCAGGTGCGACTGCACGCCCGCGCTGATGTCCCAGCCTTCGGCGGGCGAGCCGCTGATTTCGGCTTCCCAGCCGTGGGCTTTGGTATTCGCTGCGCGGTAGTAGGTGTCGTCGTTGTCAAATTTGCCCGCTTCGACGGGGACGTTGCGCCGTTTGGATTGGAACACCGACAACGAGGCGTTCAGACGGCCTTCGAGCCATTCGCCTTTCAGTCCAGCCTCGACGGTGCGGCCGGTAATCGGATCGATGGGGCGGCGGTTGATGTCTGTTTCGCTGTTTTCGTGCGGCATAAACAGGCGGCTGTAGGAGGCGTAGGCGGAGAGGTTGCCGGTGAGGTCGTAGGTGATGCCGGCGTAGGGGGCGAAGCGGCCTTCTTTGGCTTCCGTATTCGGGCTGCCGCCAACCGGTATGGCTTGGTAATGGTAGCGGGCGTAGTTGGCGCCCAAAAGCAGCGAGAGTTTGTCGGTGGCGTGCAGGCGGGTGGCGGCATAGCCGCTGATTTGGCGTGTCGCGATGGTGTCTCCCTCCCATTTCCAGTCGTTGACGGAAGCGATGGAGGGATAGTCGCGGCGGCGTATGAAATCGTAGATGTCGTCTATGGAATAGTTGCCCTCAGAGTTTGCCCAGACGCGTTTGTCCCGCGTGCGGTAGCCTCCGATGCCGAATACGGCTTCGTGTTTGCGCCCCCATAAATCGTATTGCCCGTTGAGCTTGAAGCTGAAGGCATGGCTGACGATATTGTCGCCCATTTTATAAAACTTGGCTCCGGCCGAGCTGTCGTCGTGCCTGAGATAGTTGTATGGGGCGTCACCCATACCGGGATTGAGGGCTTTCTCACGGTTGTAGCGGTATTCCAGCTTGGCTTTCCAGTTGTTTTCAAAGCGGTGTTCCAGTCCGGTAAAGAGTTCCGTCGCGCGTTCCCTATACCTGCTGCCTTTGATTTTGTTGTTGTCACGGATGCCGAGGCGGGTTGGGTAGCCTGCGCTATCGTAAACGGGCAGGTCCCCGCCGTAAAATTCTTTTTCTCGCGCGCGCTGGTGGTTGATGCCGGCGTAGGCGGTGGTTTGCGGCGAGAAATCGTATTCGGCAATGCCGTAAACCATGTCGGAGCGGTCGCGCGAACCCTCGGTCCAATGCCGCCCGCCCTCGGCGTTGATGACGGCGCGGCCGCGCAGGCTGCCGCTCGAGTTGAGCGGTCCGGACACGTCGGCCTCGGCATTCCAACGCCGCCATCTGCCGATGCCGACGGAAATTTCAGCCTGCCGCTCTTTGGTCGGACGCTTGCGTACCAGGTTCACCGTCGCGCTCGGGTCGCCCACGCCGCCCTGCAAGGCGGAAGTGCCGCGCACGACTTCCACCCGCTCGTACGCGCCCGAGTTCAGCAGTTGGTTGCCGTCGATTTCGGTGGTCATGCCGTCTATCTGGTAATCGTTGACCGTCTCGCCGCGCGCATACATGTTGGTTACCGCATAGCGCGAACTTGCCGGATTGCCGCTGATACCGTTGACCCATGAGAGCGCGTCGTAAACGCTGCGCTTGCCTTGGTCCTTCATCTGTTTGTCGGTTACCACGCTCACGCTCTGCGGCACCTCGCGCAGCGTCAGCGGCATCCCCGTCGCGGCGTAAGTGCCCGAAGCGGTATAGCCCTTGTTCAACGACTTCTGCCGCTTACCGCGCACGGTAACAGTGGAAAGGGTAACTGCTGCCGGTTCGGCATCGGCGGGAACGTATGCGTCCGCCGCCTGCGTGCAGACAGGCAGGATAAGTAACAGCGGCGCGCTCAAATGGTAAAACTTCATTGCTACAAATTCTCCTTTTCAAGTTCAAACAATAGATTGATAGAATTGATAATAATTTTTGTATAAAAATTGGTAATTTTGTTTCATTTTGTTTTATTCGGAAGACAGGGTAGAAAAATGCAAAACGGGCAGGACGCTATGATGTGGTGAACAGGGATAGGAAAAAGAAATGACAGAGGGTTTGTAAAAGTTTGGAAAGGGGATATTGAATACCGTCATTCCCACCTCAGTCTACGCGAAGGCAGGCTGAGACGAGAATCCAACACTTTGGATTCCTGGAATCTCTGGAAAATTACTGCTGCCCAAAGGGTCCTTCGGATTCCCACTTACACGGGAATGATGGGTTGTAAATTTCAGACGACCTTTACTTTTGTAGCAGCTCGTCAATTCGCTGTTGAATTGGGTTAAATTGGCAAACAAGCGTCGGAATTTTGTTACACTTTGGGTTCTTTACACTTCACACTCACACATCACACAAGGAGGCTTTATGGCATTAATGGACAGTTTGCTGAACGCGGCGGCGCAAGCTTTGGGCGGCAAAGATGAAAACGGACAAAACTCGCTGACCGAAATGGCGATGAATTTGGTACAACAACAAGGCGGCGTGGGCAATCTGATTAATCAATTGCAACAAGGCGGGCTGGGCGACGTATTGAACAGCTGGGTTTCCAACCAACAAAGCAATCTGCCTGTATCTGGCAGCGATTTGCAAAACGCTTTGGGCAGCGATGCCATCAGCCAAGTGGCGCAAAAATTCGGTCTCGACAGCCAGCAAGCCGGCGATATGCTGGCGCAGATTCTGCCCAATCTGGTGGACAAAGCCACGCCGAACGGTTCGGCGCAGGATGCGGACGGATTCGGTTTGGACGATATTGCTTCGGCAATATTGAAAAACTTCACCAAATAAGCAGCATGAAATATGCAAAAGGTCGTCTGAAAAACGTTTTCAGACGACCTTTTCTTATAGTTCAAACAATTTTTATTTCTTCGCCGCCCTTCTCGCGCGGATGACTTCGATCACGCCCGGCAGGATGGAAATCACGATAATCGCGACCATCACCAAAGCCAGATTGTTTTTGACAACCGGAATATTGGCGAAGAAATAGCCGGCATAGGAAAACGACAGAACCCACACTACCGCGCCGATAATGTTGTAGCGGATGAAAGTGCCGTAGTGCATGCTGCCCATGCCCGCGACAAACGGGGCAAACGTGCGCACAATCGGGACGAAGCGGGCGATGATGATGGTTTTGCCGCCATGTTTTTCGTAGAACGCGTGGGTTTTCTCCAGATAAGACTGGCGGAAGATTTTGGAATCGGTGTTGGCGAAGAGTTTGCGCCCGAAAAACTTGCCGATCATGAAGTTGGCGGCATCGCCCAAAATCGCGGCGGCCAAAAGCAGCGCGACCATGACATGAATGTTCATGCTGCCGACCGCGGCAATCCCGCCCGCGGCAAACAGCAGCGAATCGCCCGGCAGAAACGGCGTAACCACCAAGCCGGTTTCGCAGAAAATAATCAAAAACAACACCGCGTAAATCCATACGCCGTATTGCGCGGAAATCTCGACCAAATGCTGGTCGATGTGGAGGATAAAATCAATAAGGGTCGAAATCACGAGATTTTCCTGAAATAAAAAAGACAGGGGTCGTCTGAAAACAGACGCGTCGCCAAATGTCCGCCATTGTATATGAAACCCATGTCGCGCGCCCCTTTTTCAGACGACCCTGCGCCTTGATGCGCCCTGACAAAACAACGTACAATAAACCCGATTCCAACCCATCCGGTATGCCTTTGTGAACCAGCTTATTTTCGACTTCGCCGAACGCGGCTATCCCGGTTTCGACAAATTCCTCGGAACGGAAAATGCCGAACTGGTCTATGTGTTACAGCATAAACACGACCCGTTTATCTATGTCTGGGGCGAAGAAGGCGCGGGCAAAAGCCACCTGCTGCGCGCGTGGGTCGCCCAAGCGCTCGACGCGGGGAAAAAAGCCGTCTATATCGACGCCGCCGCCACACCACTGACCGAAGCTGCCTTTGAGGCCGAATACCTCGCCATCGACCAAATCGAAAAACTGGGCAACGAAGAACAAGCCCTCCTATTTGCCGTATTCAACCGTTTCCGCAACAGCGGCAAAGGCTTTCTGCTGTTAAGTTCCGAACACACCCCCCAACAGCTCGTCATCCGCGAAGACTTGCGCACCCGCATGGCGTACTGCCTCGTTTACGAAGTCAAACCCCTGACCGATCAAGAAAAAATCGACGCGCTCGTCAGCATGGCGGCGGCACGCCAAGTTACCATAGACCCCGAAATCTTCGAATACCTGCTCAACCACTGGCGGCGCGATATGGACAGCCTGATGCAGATGCTCGACACGCTGGACAACTACGCCGTTACCATGGGCAAACGCATTACCCTACCGCTTCTGCGCCAGCTTTTGAAACAACAGGAAACCCAATGAAAAATCTCGCCATCTTCGACCTCGACAACACCCTCATCAACACCGATTCCGACCACTCTTGGCCGCAATACCTCATTAAAAAAGGGCTGGTTGATGCTGCCGAAACCGAAGCGCAAAACGAAAAATTCTACCGCGATTACCAAAACGGCTGCCTCGACATCGACGCCTTCCTCAAATTCCACCTCGCCCCGCTCGCCCGTTACAGCAAAGAAGAGCTGGCGGAATTTCACCGCGAATTTATGGCACAGTTCATCACGCCCCACATCTCGCCCATGCAGCGCATGCTTGTGCAGAGCCACCAAATGGCAGGCGACGAAACCCTCGTGATCTCCTCGACCAACGAGTTCATCATCACCCCCATCTGCCACCTTTTCGGCATCACCAACATCATCGGTACCCAACTCGAAACCGGTACCGACGGCCGCTACACCGGCAACTACATCGGCACGCCCAGTCTCAAAGAGGGCAAAATCACCCGCCTGAACCAATGGCTCGCCGAACGCGGCGAAACGCTCGAAAGCTACGGCAAAACCTATTTTTACAGCGACTCCAAAAACGACCTGCCGCTGCTGCGTCTCATCAACGAACCCGTCGCCGTCAATCCCGATGCCGAGTTGGAACAAGAAGCCAAAGCAAAAGGTTGGCCGATATTGAACTTCAAATAATCAAAACCGCGCCCGCCGCCCAAACGGGCGCAATACCGTAGCGTGGGCTTCGCCCGCGAAAAACAAAAGGTCGTCTGAAAATAAGCGCAAACCCGTAGCGTGGGCTTGGCCCACGAAAAACAAAGGTCGTCTGAAAACAAATCAAAAACAACCCCCTAAACCCGCTACAAATCTACAAATAAGGAAAACAATATGTCCATCCGCGCCATCATCCCCGCCCTGCTGCTTGCCTTCGTCCTACCCGCAACCGCGCAAACCGTCAATCCGGCAGAATACGCCCCCGCATCCAATAATCCCGCACAGCCCATCAAACCCGTCAAACTGTCCATCCTAGTTTCCCCAGAAGGAAAAGCCGTAGAAGTCAGCATCCTCGAATCCAGCGGATATGAAGGGCTCGACGAAACAGCCGTGGCAACCGCCAAAAAAGACAAATACGATGCCGCCGGATACTGGGTGAAATACAAAGGAACCATCGAGTTTAAAAACCAATAGGTCGTCTGAAATGCCCGCGTTCAAACCTGTTATCGTTACCACCACCGCCCCGACCCGCGAAGAAGCCGAAAAAATCGGCAGCCTGCTTTTGGAAAAGCAACTTGCCGCCTGTGTGCAATACGAAGCCATCACCAGCCAATACCTTTGGAACGGCGAAATCTGCCGCGACGACGAAATCCGCATCACCATCAAAACCTCACGCCACTGCTACCGCGAAATCCAAAAAACCATCCTCGCCAACCACAGCTACGAATGCCCGCAAATCCTGATGCAAAACGTATCGCGCGGATACGCCCCCTATTTGCGTTGGCTGAAGCAGAGTTTAGGTTTATAAATAGCCACTCGAGGTCGTCTGAAAAACGCTCAAGCATCATTATGAATTTACAGGGAAGTCCACTATAATGACGGCTTTTGATTTTCAGACGACCTTATAGTGGATTAACTTTCAACCAGTACGGCGTTGCCTCGCCTTGCCGTACTATCTGTACTGTCTGCGGCTTCGTCGCCTTGTCCTGATTTAAATTTAATCCACTATACGTCTGCATCCGCAATCCCAAACCAAAAGGAAACCCATGTTCCGCACCATGCTCGGCGGCAAGATACACCGCGCCACCGTTACCGAAGCCGACCTCAACTACGTCGGCAGCATCACCATAGACCAAGACCTGCTCGACGCCGCAGGCATCCTCGTTAACGAAAAAGTCGCCATCGTCAACAACAACAACGGCGAACGCTTCGAAACCTACACCATCCCCGGCGAACGCGGCAGCGGCGTCGTCTGCCTCAACGGCGCCGCCGCACGGCTCGTCCAAAAAGGCGACATCGTCATCATCATGTCCTACGTCATGCTGTCCGAACCCGAAATCGCCGTGCACGAACCCAAAGTCGTCCTCGTGGACGAACACAACAAAATCCGCGACATCCTCTCCTACGAGCCGCCGCACACCGTCCTATAAAACACAAAGGTCGTCTGAAACCGCAAAATCCGCTTTCAGACGACCTTTCAGCCATTTTCAGACGACCTACGAGAAAGCCCCATCATTATGAACATCCGCATCAACAACCTCACCGTCGGCAACGACCTCCCCTTTACCCTGTTCGGCGGCATCAACGTCCTGGAAGACCTCGATTCCACCCTCAAAGCCTGCGAACAATACGTCAAAGTGACCGACAAACTCGGCATCCCCTACGTCTTCAAAGCCTCCTTCGACAAAGCCAACCGCTCCTCCATCCACTCCTTCCGCGGCGTCGGCTTGGACGAAGGCATGAAAATCTTCCAAGCCGTCAAACGCGAGTTTGACGTGCCAGTCATCACCGACGTCCACGAACCCTACCAATGCGCCCCCGTCGCCGAAGTCTGCGACGTCATCCAACTGCCCGCCTTCCTCGCCCGCCAAACCGACCTCGTCGTCGCCATGGCAAAAACCGGCAACGTCATCAACATCAAAAAACCCCAGTTCCTCAGCCCCTCGCAGATGAAAAACATCGTCGAGAAATTCCAAGAAGCGGGCAACGGACAAATCATCCTGTGCGAACGCGGCGCCAACTTCGGCTATGATAACCTCGTCGTCGATATGCTCGGCTTCGGCGTCATGAAAAAAACCTGCGGCGGCCTGCCCGTCATCTTCGACGTCACCCACTCCCTGCAAACCCGCGAATCTGGTGCAGCCGCATCCGGCGGACGGCGCGCGCAAGTGTTGGATCTGGCACTCGCCGGCATGGCAACCCGCCTCGCAGGCCTCTTCCTCGAATCACACCCCAACCCCGACCAAGCCAAATGCGACGGCCCCAGCGCCCTGCCGCTTGCCCAACTGGAAGACTTCCTGACCCGCGTCAAAGCCGTGGACGAAACCGTCAAATCCTTCGCGCCTATGGACATCCGTTAACGCGGCGTGGCAAACGAAAGGTCGTCTGAAAATTGAATCGTCGGTTTACCTTGTGTAAACTGACGGTCAGGCCATTTTGTATTTCAATCGATTTTTCGATATAAAATAGTCAATATGCAAACCATCAACATTGTGGGTAAAACGCGAAAACCCTGAAACCGGATTTGCCGCATACGCCCGATTCTTCAACTGCTCATTACATATAAGGAAAACAATATGAAAACATGGAAAACCCTACTTGGCGCCGCCGCGTTCACCTTAACCCTGACTTCTGCCGCCGTAGCAGAAACGGCTTATGTGCCGGGTCTGCATGTTACCGAACCCAACCAGCTCGTTGCCGCCAAAAAAGTCAAACGCAAAGACTTGTTCGGCATGTGGGGCAACACCAGTAAAAACGCTGACGGTTCCCTGCTCAACGCCAGCCTGATGCGCCCCGACGGTACCGGCCGCGACCTGATTCATTTCCAAGCAAATTCCGGCGATACGACTACCATCACCCAAGACTTCAAATGGAAATTCAGCCGCTGGAGACAAGAATTCCGCCAAACCGTCACCAACTACACCGTCAGCCGCAACAATGGCGCGCCCGAACAAAAACCTGACGAAATCGGCAAAACCGTCAGCTTCAAAGTCCCGCTTGTGTTGATGCTTGATGGCAAACCCAACGTATTGGAAATGACCAATAAAGAAGGTACGGACAGCGTCCGCTATTACCGGTACAACGAAGAAGCCATGCCTGATCTGCTGAAAAAACTGGAAGCGCAATAATCCATCTTCCCAATACAGAAAGGTCGTCTGAAAACCTAATTTCAAGGTTTTCAGACGACCTTTCTGTTTTCTGTTGTCTCCTTAAGAATTTATAGTTCTTTGTAACTATAAACAATCATCAATAATATTTACATTTCGAAATAAAAAGAGTAAGGTTGCCTTGCTTTTCGGGCTTTCCGTTGGCTTTTGAACCGTAAACAATCAAATTTGAGGAAGAAACATGAAAAAATTATGGATACTTGGCGCATTGGGATTGAGCATGGCGGCGCAGGCGCATGATTTGTGGGTGTCGGCTCCGGTGCGTTTAGATTCGGGCAGTACGTTGAAAGCGGATTTGGGTTACAGCCATGATTTCCCGAATGTTGAAAAAATCGCCGACGACCGTGTGCACATTTTCAAACCGCTGCAATTGACGGACAAATCCGGAAAAACCGTTGATTTGACGAATAAAGGTGAAAATTACCAATATGTTTCCAAATCCCGCCTGAAAGACGGCTCTTATTGGGTCGGCGCGGTGTACAAACCGACGTTCTGGTCGCAAAACAGTGAAGGCTGGAAACAGAAAACCTTGAAAGACCTGCCCGGCGCGACTTATTGCGAACAGGCTCAGATGTTCGGCAAAGCGTTTTTGCAAGTGGGTGGCGCAGGCTTGGATGAAAGCGTATTGACCCGTCCGGTCGGTCATGAATTGGAACTGGTTCCGCTGAAAAATCCGAATGAAGTCAAGGTAGGCGGCCTGCTGCCGATTAAAGTGCTTTATAAAGGCAAACCGTTGGCAAAAGCGACGGTAACGGCAAGCTCGGATACGCTGGCGGAAATGGATTTGGCGGCTACGCACGACCACCGCGAGCCGCAAGGTTTTTCAGGGAAAACGGATAAAGACGGCGTCGTCAATGTGATTCCTTTGATTGAAGGTTTGTGGAAAATCAAAGCCGCCCATCAGGCGGATTATGCCGATAAAAGTGTTTGCCAACAAGACAATGCCTATGCAACACTGATTATGCCCGTCGGAACGAAACGCGCGGCTGAACGGCATGAACACCATCATCATCAACACTAATTAAGTGTGAAAGATCAAAAAGGTCGTCTGAAAAAGTGAACTGGCCCCCAAATCTTGGACACTCATAAAAGCCTATTCAGGCGCTCTGTGCAAGCTGGGTTCTGTATGCGACAGGACTCAGCTTTTTCAATTTCAAACTGCAACGCTCCCGGTTGTAGTAATC
>NZ_CALNWV010000057.1:0-11839 GCF_940793045.1 Neisseria sp. Marseille-Q2251 | reverse complement strand
GTGGTATCGTTCGTCTTGGGTCAGTTGTGTGTAGCTCATGGCAATCTTTCTTGCAGGAAAGGCCGTATGCTACCGCATACTGGCCTTTTTCTGTTATGGAAAGTTGCACTTCAAATGCGAATCCGCCGACCTTTTTACCGAAAAGCAACTTATCGCGGCTCTTGCTGAGAGGGAAGAAATCGGGGTAAATATCGTTCGGGACATAAAGCAGAAAAACCTGCGCCCTCTTCTTTTGTTTGACGACAGAGAGGAAATCCCGAAGCGGGTCATGCAGACACATCTTGCTTTTTGCCGCGCCAACAAAAAACCTGCCGTTTTCGGCAGGTTTTTTATCGGATGATGCGCTGTATTACAGGCCGCTCAGACGGGCGGTGTCGTGTGCAATCATCAATTCTTCGTTGGTCGGGATAACAACGGCGACGGCTGCGCTGTCGGCAGTCGTAATCACGCCTGCGTTACCGAAGCGGGCTTTCAGGTTGGCTTCGTGGTCGGCTTTCAGACCGAGGAAGCCCAAGTAGCCGAGTACGCGTTCGCGGATGATGTCGGAGTTTTCGCCGATACCGCCGGTGAAAACGAGTACGTCCAGACCGCCGGCTGCCACAGCCATGCTGCCGATGTATTTGGCGAGGCGGTAGATGAAGACGTCCAGGGCGAGTTTCGCGCCAGGATGGCCTTTGCCGGATTCTTCTTCGATGGTACGGCAGTCGTTGGACAGGCCGGACAAGCCGAGCAGGCCGGATTTTTTGTTCAACATGTCGGTGATTTGGGTGATGGTCATGTTGGCGTTTTCAGCGAGGAAGCCGAAGACTGCGGGATCGATGTCGCCGCTGCGCGTACCCATCACGAGGCCTTCCAGCGGGGTCAGACCCATGCTGGTATCGCGTGATTCGCCGTTGGCGACGGCGGTAATAGATGCGCCGTTACCCAAGTGGGCAATCACCATGCGCAGGTCTTTTTTGTCTTTGCCGAGGAAACGGGCGGTTTCATCAGAAACGTAGCGGTAGCTGGTGCCGTGTGCGCCATAGCGACGCAAGCCGTATTTTTCATACAGTTCATGCGGAATAGCGTAGGTGTAGGCATGTTCCGGCATGGTTTGGTGGAAGGCGGTGTCGAAAACGACAACGTTGGGCAGACCTTTGAAAATGCTTTGTGCGGCACGCAGACCCAAGAGGTGCGCGGGGTTGTGCAGCGGAGCGAGCGGAATACATTTTTCGATGCCGGCGATAACTTCGTCGTCAACGAGGATGGATTCGCTGTACAGTTCGCCGCCGCTGACAACGCGGTGGCCGATGGCGCCGATGCGACTGTCGAGGCCGTGGGCTTTGAGTTCTTCCATCAGGGCTTCAACTGCGCCGGTGTGGTCGGGCTTGGCAGACAGGTCGACTTTGTGTTTTTCGCCGTTTACTTTGAACGTGATGTAAGCGTCGGGCAGGTTGAGTTTTTCGGCAAGGCAGCTGAGCAGGACTTCGCCGCTGTCGTTATCCAGTACGGCGCCTTTGAGGGATGAGCTGCCGCAGTTCAAAACTAAGATGAGTTTTTGGGTCATTTGTTGTGGCTCCTGAAGGTTTCAGACGACCTGTGTAGGCAGTATCGGCAATCTGTTCTTTGTCGTCGATATCCCGCCAAACATCTCCCGCAGGCATAGTGGATGCGTTGAGGGCGGCGCCGAGCGTCTGCGCGACGTGCCGTATTGATTTGGTGGCGTAAAATCTATGAAAGAAAAAATTATCGTTACATTCGGAATGGCGGCAACTTTATGAATGTTGCTTTCCTTGTGGCTTCTGCCGCCGCTGATTCGGCGGGGTCGTCTGAAATCGGTTGATGAATGTAAACCGCGCTATTCTAGCAAAAAACGGGGGCGGCTGCTTGGCTTAATGTTTGACTTGGAACAGTCTGGAGACGATAAAGGAAGATATTGATGTTTAAAGGGAAACGGTTTGTTTTCAGACGACCCGTCGAACGCGGGGGCGTAAAGCCCTTTGCAGGGGCGTGTCAAACTGTTACATTTAGACAGTTTTTGTGTTCACTATGTCGTCTGAAAACAGCGGCAGCCTTTTAAGATTCTTTGATATGCACTACTTCAGTATCCATACGCAACAAGGCGCCCATGTGGGCTTTTTCATCATGCTGCCGGATGACGAATCCGAAACGCAGCCGCAGAGCGGGCGTTTTGCCGTCAAGCTGCAAAGTGAAGAAGGCGTGGCGGCGGAGGCTTTGGCTCCTTTCGAGCAAACGGAGATTCCGCAATATTGGCGCGTCGTGAAAGACCATATCGAGCTGTTTTTCGACGACGCCCTTGTCGGCTCGCTGCGCAACGAATATCTGACCGTATCGGGACAGACTTTCGTCTTAACCGATTTGACCGGAGCGATGTGATGGAAAGTATGTTTATTTTGGTGCCCATCAGCATCATTTTGGCATTTGCCATCGGCTATTTTTTCTGGTGGTCGGGCAAAAACGGACAGTTTGACGATCTCGAAGGACCGGCACACCGCATCCTGATGGACGACGATTCCACCGACAAGCTGCTTGAAAACGAAATAGAAAAAGAAGAACAAAAATCCGAAAAATGAGCCTCAAAAAAGACAACCTGAATTTCCCGACCAGCCGCCGTTTCGCCCCATTATTCGGCACGCAGTTTCTGGGCGCGTTCAACGACAATATGTTCAAAACCGCGCTGTTTGTGATGATCAGCTTCTACGGTTTGGGCAAAAACGACTTCCTGCCCGCCAGCCAAATGCTGAACTTGGGCGCATTGCTGTTTATCCTGCCGTATTTCCTATTTTCTGCGCTGTCGGGACAATTGAGCACCAAATTCGACAAAGCCGTCTTGGCGCGATGGATCAAAGTATTGGAAATCGTCATCATGGCGGTGGCGGCGTTCAGCTTCTATATCCAGTCCGCCCCGCTGCTCTTGATCTGCCTGTTTTGCATGGGTGCGCAATCGACGCTGTTCGGCCCGCTGAAATACGCCATCCTGCCCGATTACCTCAACGACAAAGAGCTGATTATGGGCAACAGCCTGATCGAATCGGGAACATTCATCGCCATTTTGTTCGGTCAGATTTTAGGCACATCTGTCGCAGGCTTGCCGCCCTCCGTCGTCGGTATCTTAGTCTTGCTCGTCGCCATCGGCGGCACGTTGACCAGCTTCTTCATGCCTAACGTCCCCGCCAAAGCCCCCAACACGAAAATCGAATGGAACATCGTCAAAGGCACGCACGCGCTCCTGCGCGAAACCGCACAATATGATTCCGTCTTCACATCCATCATCGGCATTTCATGGTTTTGGTTTATCGGCTCGGTTTACACCACCCAACTGCCGACCTTCACGCAAATCCATTTGGGTGGCAACGACAGCGTCTTCAACCTCATGCTTACCCTATTCTCCATCGGCATCGCCGCCGGCTCGGTGTTGTGCGCCAAACTCAGCCACGAACGCTTGCTCTTAGGCTTGGTAACCGTCGGCACGACGGGTTTGACTGTATTCGGCTTGATTTTGGTATGGCTGACCCAAGGGCAACGCTTTACCGAACTCAACGGCATCACCTGGTTCCTGTCGCAAGGCATGGCGTATCCCGTCATGCTCGTCATGACGCTGATCGGCTTCTTCGGCGGCTTCTTCTCCGTCCCGCTCTACACTTGGCTGCAAACCGCCAGCAGCGAATCCTTCCGCGCCCACGCCGTCGCCGCCAACAACATCATCAATGGCGTGTTCATGGTATCGGCTGCCATTTTAAGCGCGGTACTCTTGATGCTGTTCGACAGCATTTCCCTGCTTTACCTGATCGTCGCCATCGGCAATATCCCCTTGATTGTTTACCTGATCCAGCGCGAACCCCGTTTCTTAAACGATATGGGCAAGATATTTCACAATATCGGTAAACGGTAAGCCTAAGCTTAAAAAAGGTCGTCTGAAAACGGGAATCCCATTTTCAGACGACCTTTTTGTCGTTCTTGAATCCGTCCAAAGCGGTCGGTATTCAATTATGAAGTCAGCGCAGCTTTGAGGATTTTATTGACTTCGCCCATATCGGCTTTGCCCGCAAGCTGGGTTTTCAACACGCCCATGGCTTTGCCCATATCAGCCATTCCGGAAGCCCCGGTCATGGCAATTACGGTTTCCACAGCAGTGCGGATTTCTTCGGCAGACATCATTTGCGGCAGGTAGCGATGCAGGATTTCGATTTCGGCATTTTCTTTGTCCGCCAAATCCTGACGGCCTGCTTCGGCGTAGATGTTGGCGCTGTCTTTGCGCTGTTTGACCATTTTGGTGATGATGGCAATCACTTTGCCGTCATCGGCTTCGGTGCGCTCGTCCACTTCAAATTGTTTGATGGCGGCATTGATGAGGCGGATGGTGCTTAACGTAGTTTGATCTTTGGCACGCATCGCGGTTTTCATGTCTTCGGTTAATTGTGCTTTCAGGCTCATGGGATGACTTTCAGGAAAAATGGAAGATGGTATTGCACATACTGCCTTAGGGATTCTCTATTTTTCAGACGACCTATTATCCTAGGGGCTGTCGACATTTAATTTTCCAAGTGGATTTTTGTTCACAAAGCGGAAGATTCAAGGCGGAAACCGCAACAAGGTTGGACACCTTGTGAGGATTTCCAACGCAGAAGATACCGCTTGGGGGATAAAAAGACACGGAAACTATTGAATGTCGACAGCTCCTAAAGGTCGTCTGAAAAACAAAACACACCGCAGGTTAAGCCTTGCGGTGTGTTTCGGCATCACAGGGCAGACCTGCAATTGATGTTTAGTACATTTTAGGAGGCAGTTGTTGGCTGCGCAGGCGTTTTTGCAGGCGTTTTACGGCTGCGGCTTTTTTGCGTTTGCGCTCGGTAGTTGGTTTTTCGTAAGCTTCACGGGCGCGCAGCTCAGTCAACAGACCGGTTTTTTCTACGGCACGTTTGAAACGGCGCATGGCTACTTCGAAGGGTTCGTTCTCTTTAACGCGGATTGCAGGCATTTTATTTCCTTTAAATTAAATTCTGGTTTCAAACCGCCGAAAGGGATAAGAATAAAAGGGGCGGTTTGTAAAAAAGTGGTTGTTTGTATCTCGGGTGTCTTACGACCGGCGGGATACGCGCCGTGATGTAAACATCACCTCCTAACAAGTCGGCTTGGCGCCGGATATGCCGTCGATGCGGCTGCAAATTAATTTCGGGATTATCTTTGATTAGGTAGTTTCTGTCAAGTTTGAAGGTCGTCTGAAAACCTTGAATATCGGTTTTCAGACGACCTTTGTGGTATTTCGCGCATCCTGCCGATTTTGTTTTTGATTTTAAGAAAACTTAAACCCTACCAGGCGGCAAAACGGTATCTGCTTTGCCGCCCTTCTTCCCTAGCTTCGGACCACTTTGCGCACTTGGGGAATGGCGTGCAGGTTGTGAATGATTTGGTTGATTTGCGCCAAGTCCTTCACTTTGATGATGAACTTGAATTCGACAAACCCTTCCGTACCTGCCAGCGCTTTGTTGGGGGTTTCGACGGATTCGATGTCTGCGCCGGAGTTGGAAATGGCTTGCGCCATAAGGGCGAGCAGGCCGTGGGAGTCTTCGGACTGGATGCTGAGTCCGGTGCGGTAGGTATGGCTGCCTATGCCTTCCCAGTTCGCATCAAGCTGCTGTTCGGGGTCGGATTTGAGCAGGGTCGGACAGGTATCGCGGTGGATAATCATGCCTTTTTCTTTGACCAAAAGGGCGCGGACGGAATCGCCCGGGACGGGATGGCAACATTCGGCAAAATGGATGCGGCCGGTTTCTTGGTCGTTGACTTTGATGGGGCTGAGTTTGACTTCGCTGCCGAAGTGCTGCCCTGCCAGTTCGGCGATGTGCATGGCGACATACACGGGCAGGGTATGCCCCATGCCGACGTTGTAGAGGACTTCTTCAAACGAGGTTTGTTTGTCGTTGAGGTCGGCAAGGTATTTTTCTTTGAGGTCGTCTGAAAGCAATACATCTTTGGGCAACAGGCTGGACAGGGCTTTTTGCAGTAGGTTTTCGCCGAGGACGATGGCGTCGTGGCGGTTGAGGTTTTTGACGTATTGGCGGATGGCGCTGCGCGCGCGGCTGGAAACGGTGAAATTCAGCCATGCCGGATTGGGCTTGGCGTGTTCGGATGTGATGATTTCAACGGAGTCGCCGGTTTTGAGTTTGGTGCGCAGGGGCATCATGGTGTTGTTGATGCGCGCGGCAACGGTTTTGTGGCCGATGTCGGTGTGAACGGCGTAGGCGAAGTCTATGGGCGTCGATCCTTTAGGGAGGGTGAGGATTTTGCCTTTGGGTGTCAGGATGTAGACTTCGTTGGGGAACAGGTCGACTTTGACGTGTTCGAGGAATTCGATGGCGTTCGCGCTGCTGGCTTGCAAATCGAGGATGTTTTTAAGCCATTGGTTGGTATGGAGGACAGCTTGATCGACGGTATTTTCGCCGGATTTGTATATCCAGTGTCCTGCGATGCCGCCTTCGGCTACGGCATCCATTTCGCGCGTGCGGATTTGGACTTCAATGGGCAAGCCGTAAGGACCAACTAAGGTCGTGTGCAGGCTTTGGTAGCCGTTGCTTTTCGGGATGGCGATATAGTCTTTGAAGCGGCCGGGTTTGGGCTGATAGAGATTGTGCAGCGCGCCCAGTGCGGCGTAACACGCGGGAATGCTGTTGACGATGACGCGGAATCCGTAAATGTCCATGACTTCGGCAAAGCGCAATTTTTTCGCCAACATTTTTTGATGGATGCTGTACAGGTTTTTTTCCCTGCCTTTGATTTTGGCTTCGATGTTCGCGCCGACCAAACGCTGACTGAAGGCGCGCAAAACTTTGCCGACGACGTCGCGGCGGTTTTTGCGGCTGTTGTCCATCGCTTTTTTGAGAGTTTCGTAGCGGCTCGGGTGGAGGTTTTGAAACGATAAATCCTGAAGCTCTTGGTAGGCGTTGTTCAAACCTAGGCGGTTGGCGATTTGGGCGTAGATTTCGAGGGTTTCTTTGGCAATGCGGCGGCGTTTGTCAGGGCGCATGGAGCCGAGCGTGCGCATATTGTGCAGGCGGTCGGCGAGTTTGACGACGATCACGCGTACGTCTTTGGTCATGGCGAGAATAAGCTTGCGGAAGCTTTCCGCCTGATGCTCGGCGTGATCTTCAAATTTGAGTTTTTCGAGTTTGGAAAGCCCGTCCACCATCTCGGAGATGGTTTCGCCGAACTCTGCCGCCATTTCGATTTTGGATACGCCCGTGTCTTCGAGTACGTCGTGCATCACGCCCGCGCACAAGCCTTGTATGTCCATGTGCCACAACGCAAGCTGCGTGGCGACGGCAAGGGGGTGGGTAATGTAGGGTTCGCCGCTTTTACGGGTTTGTCCGTCATGGGCGTGAAAGGCGTAGGCGACGGCTTTTTCAAGCTCGGCCTGTTCGGATGGGCTGAGATAGGAGGCGGTGCGGAACAAGAGTTCGCGGGCTTCGGCAGTCAGCGCGTCGTAGGGGGCAGTGGGCTGGGGGGCGGGCATTTCAGACGGCCTTCGGTGTGTGTTTTGTTTTGAGCCGTCAGACTGTATCGGTCGGATGTGTCGCGCCGATACAATCCGCGCGGCGGTTGAGCAGATTTTGCCTGCCGGTATTATTTGTTGCGGGTCAGCAGTTCGGTACCGATTTGACCGGCGGCGATTTCGCGCAGGGCGGTAACGGTCGGTTTGTTGTTGCGGATGTCGTCAACCATAGGGGCGTTGCCGTTTTCAAGCTGGCGTGCGCGGCGGGCGGCGACGAGGGTCAGGTCGAAATGATTGGGGATTTTGCCTGTGCAGTCTTCAGTGGTGATACGGGCCATTTGTTTGCTTTCTTTCTATTAATTTGTGATGGAATGTAAATGCGTATTTTCGCTGTTTTTCAGGAATTTTCCAACAGGTTTGAGATAAATCCTTGCTGGGAAGATTTTTTCAGACGACCTGCTTTGATGATGTGAAGCAAATCGGCTTCCGCCCTGTCTAAATCATCGTTGACGACGATATAGTCAAATAGGACGGATTGTTCGATTTCGTGACGCGCTTTGGAGAGGCGGGTTTGGATAACTTCCTCGCTGTCGGTGCCGCGCCCGTTAAGGCGTTCGGCAAGGACTTCGAACGAAGGCGGCAGGATGAAGATGCTGCTGGCTTCGGGCAGGGATTTGCGCACTTGCGCCGCACCTTGCACGTCGATTTCCAAAATCACATCGTAACCCTCTTCGCTAAGGGAATTGACCCCCGCGATGCTGGTTCCGTAATAATTACCGAAAACGTTTGCGTGTTCGAGGAAGGCTTTTTGTTCAATTAAGGATTCAAATTCTTCTTTGGGAACAAAATGATAATGCACGCCATGCTGCTCGCCTTCGCGCGGCTGGCGGGTGGTGTGCGATACGGAGACGCGCAAATCGCCGTTGTTTTTCAAAAGACGGGAAACCAGCGTAGTCTTGCCCGTACCGGAAGCGGCGGAGATGATGAAAATATTGCCTTTTTTATGGGGTTTCATGATGTTGGTACCGATGGAATTATCTGTTGATTGTAGCATACGGGGCGTGTAATTTCATGTTCAGACGACCTTTACATGCATCCCCAAACGCCGCTTCCATCGGCAAGCAACCGCTTAACGGCGATACCCGACCTCCGGCAGGAAACCCACGTCTTTCTAAACTCTTGCTATAATTGCCCGCTATACACAAATAAGCCTGCAAAGACACACCATGAGCCACACTCCGCTACTCGATACCGTCGGCAGCCCGCAAGATTTGCGCCGTCTGGATAAAAAACAGTTGCCCCAAGTCGCCGCCGAGCTGCGGGAGTTTCTGCTGGATTCGATAGGCAAAACCGGCGGTCATTTCGCCAGCAATTTAGGCGCGGTCGAGCTTACCGTGGCTCTGCACTATGTTTATCACACGCCTGAAGACAAGTTAGTTTGGGACGTCGGCCATCAAAGTTATCCGCACAAAATCCTCACCGGTCGCAAAGACCAGATGCACACCATGCGCCGTTATGGCGGCTTAGCGGGTTTCCCCAAGCGCAGCGAATCCGAATACGACGCTTTCGGCGTGGGTCATTCCTCTACCTCCATCGGCGCGGCGTTGGGCATGGCGGCGGCAGACAAGCTCTTGGGCAACGACCGCCGCAGCGTCGCCATTATCGGCGACGGCGCGATGACGGCGGGGCAGGCGTTTGAAGCCTTGAACTGCGCAGGCGATATGGACGTGAACCTGCTGGTCATCCTCAACGACAACGAAATGTCGATTTCCCCCAACGTCGGTGCGCTGCCGAAATACCTCGCCAGCAACGTCGTGCGCGATATGCGCGGCGTGTTGAGCACAATCAAGGCGCAATCGAGCAAGGTTTTGGACAAGCTGCCCGGCGCGATGGAGCTTGCCCAAAAAGTCGAACACAAAATCAAAACGCTGGCGGGCGAAGCCGAACACGCCAAGCAATCGCTGTCTTTGTTTGAAAACTTCGGTTTCCGCTACACCGGTCCCGTGGACGGCCACAACGTCGAGCATCTGGTTGACGTATTGAAAGATTTGCGCGGACGCAAAGGCCCGCAACTGCTGCACGTCATCACCAAAAAGGGCAACGGCTACAAACTCGCCGAAAACGACCCCGTTAAATACCACGCCGTCGCCAACCTGCCCAAAGACGTTTCAGACGACCTCAAAACCGCAACGTCGTCTGAAAAAGAAAACAAACCTGCCGCCAAACCGACCTATACGCAAGTGTTCGGCAAATGGCTGTGCGACCAGGCGGCGGCAGATTCCCGATTGGCGGCGATTACCCCCGCTATGCGCGAGGGCAGCGGACTGGTCGAATTCGAACAACAATTTCCCGACCGTTATTTCGACGTCGGCATCGCCGAGCAGCACGCCGTTACCTTTGCCGGCGGTTTGGCTTGCGAAGGCATGAAGCCCGTCGTCGCCATTTATTCCACCTTCCTCCAACGCGGCTACGACCAACTGGTGCACGACATCGCCCTGCAAAACCTGCCCGTTTTGTTTGCCGTCGACCGTGCGGGCATCGTCGGCGCGGACGGTCCTACCCATGCCGGTTTGTACGATTTGAGCTTCTTGCGCTGCGTGCCGAACATGATTATTGCCGCACCGAGCGATGAAAACGAATGCCGCCTGCTGCTTTCGACCTGCTATCAGGCAGACGCCCCTGCCGCCGTCCGTTATCCGCGCGGTACGGGAACAGGCGCTCCCGTTTCAGACGACCTTGAAACCGTAGCCATCGGCAAAGGCGTCATCCGCCGCCAAGGTGAGAAAACCGCATTCATTGCCTTCGGCAGCATGGTCGCCCCCGCATTGGCGGTTGCCGAAAAACTGAACGCCACCGTCGCCGATATGCGCTTTGTCAAACCGATAGATGAGGAACTCATCGTCCGCCTCGCCCAAAGCCACGACTACATCATTACCGCCGAAGAAAACGCCGAACAAGGCGGCGCAGGCAGCGCAGTGCTGGAAGTGTTGGCGAAACACGGCATCTGCAAACCCGTTTTACTTTTGGGCGTAGCCGACACCGTGACCGAACACGGCGATCCGAAAAAACTTTTGGACGATTTGGGCTTGAGTGCCGACGCAATGGAAAAACACATACGCGGATGGCTGCCGGCAGCTTAAACCGAAGCCGTTATCAAAACGCGCCGCCATTGAGCGTCATTCAAAAAGGTCGTCTGAAAACTGATTTTCAGACGACCTTTGATATAAGAGCCCTACCCTTTTAAAAGGCGTTTCAGTGCCAGGTTCAAAGCATGACAGCCAAACGAAAAACCGCCCATCCAGCGACCAACAATCCGGCGCACAAACGGATGGCTCTGCGTTGTAAAAGTGTTTTCAATTGCGCTGCAAAAATCCCCATCGCCAACAAATTCGGCAACGTCCCCAGTGCGAAAGCCAACATATACAGCCCGCCCTGCACCGCACTGCCACTGCCTAAAGCATACAATGAGGCACTGTACACCAAGCCGCAAGGCAACCAGCCCCACAACATGCCTACACCGAAACAAGCCGGAACGGATTTAATCGGCAGCAGTCGGTTCAGAATCGGATTCAAACGTTTCCATATCGGTCTGCCTATGCGCTCAATCTGCGTAGCCGCCGTAGAAAGACCCGCCAGATACAGCCCCAACAGCAACAGCAACACATTCGCTGCAACATACAGGCCGTTTTGCAGCCAGCGCGTATCATCCAAAGAAATACCGATTTGCCCGACCAGCCCGACAATCAAACCAATCAATACATAGCTGCTGATACGTCCCAAATTCAATAGGACAATCAGCCCCAGCCGATTAAGATGAGGCGGAAGCTGCAACGCAAACGCACTACTCAACCCGCCACACATTCCGACACAATGCGTACCGCCGAAAAAGCCGAGTAAAAACAAAGTAAAAAAGGTGATGTCGTAATTCATTATTGGAAAAGCGATTTGTCGATAGATGTATGATTTGTCGGAAAAGCGGGAGCGATATGATGAAAGCCATATCTTTAAATGTTTTCAGGAAGTTGCCATCTTGATTTTTGGATAGCTGCCTATTACCCACGCAATCCAATATTCTTGGAACAAAATGAATGGTTAACCGAAATAGAGAGGTTTTTAATAGACAATGGTAATTTTACTATCCGCGCAAACAGCCGATTGTTGATTTTAAACCCATCCATGACTATCTGTCCGCTTTTGCACTTGCCTTCTTGTTATACCGATTTATATAGTCAATTAAAAATAAAATAGTACAATACTCAACTTTTAAGGTCTAACCATGGCATACTCTGCGGACTTAAGAAACAAAGCTTTAAACTATTACGAACAATGCAAAAACATCAGCCAAACCGC
>NZ_CALNWV010000056.1:0-12259 GCF_940793045.1 Neisseria sp. Marseille-Q2251 | reverse complement strand
GCACCTTATTCACCTGAGCTCAATCCGATTGAGAAGGTGTGGGCGAATATTAAGCGGTATCTGCGAACCGTATTGTCTGATTACGCCCGATTTGACGATGCGTTACTGTCCTATTTTGATTTTAATTTACTATATTTCGTGTTCAGGGGCTGCTATCTTTCAGACGACCCTGCCGTCTCCCAAATATCTTCAGATTATGAATAACTTATCGCCCAATACGCCGTTTTGGCTGCGCAACGGCCACGCCGACACCATCTTTGCCAAATTCCTGCAACGTCCTTCCCCCGCTTACCGGCGCGAGTTGCTGCCCGACAGCACCGGCAAAGCACAGGTTGCCTACGATTTTGTCGACAGCCCCAATCCCGACGCGCCGCTGGTGGTTTTGTTTCACGGATTGGAAGGCAGCAGCCAGAGCCATTACGCGGTCGAATTGATGCGCGCGGTACAAGACAAAGGCTGGAACGGCGTGGTCGCGCATTTCCGCAGTTGCGGCGGCATCCCCAATACCGCGCCCGTGTTCTACCACTTGGGCGATACGCCCGAAATCGCCTTTATGCTCGACACGCTTGCCGCACGTTATCCCGTCATTTATGCGGCAGGCGTTTCACTCGGCGGCAATGCCTTGGCAAAATATTTGGGCGAACAAGGCGGCAATGCGCTGCCCCGCGCCGCCGCCGTCATTTCTGCGCCGGTTGATGCGACGCTGGCGGGTACGCGTTTCGACAAAGGCATGTCGCGCCTGTTATATACGCGTTATTTTTTGAACTCGTTGCTGCCCAAAGCCCGCGACGTTGCCGATTTGCAGAATGCCCATCCCGACCGCAATGTTGCCGCCCTGTTGAAACAATGCAAAACGCTGGGCGACTTCGACGATACGTTTACCGCCCCGCTGCACGGTTTTGCAGACCGTTTCGACTATTACCGCCGCGCCTCGTGCAAACCTTGGCTCAAAAAAGTCGCGAGTCCTTTGCTGCTGCTCAACGCCGTCAATGATCCCTTCCTGCCGCCCGAAGCCCTGCCGAATGTGAACGAAGTGTCTCCGTCCGTCACGCTTTTGCAGCCCGAACACGGCGGACATGTCGGCTTCGTCAGCCGCGACGGGGGTCGTCTGAACCTGCAATGGCTGCCGCAAACCGTATTGTCTTATTTCGCACAATTTGAATAGCGTTTCCGCACGGCGGCGGCTGTCGGCGTAGCGTTGGGATAAACGGTTGAGACAAACAAAAGGTCGTCTGAAAACCCGTATTTCAGGTTTTCAGACGACCTTTTTACTGCTTAAACAGCTAACCGCTCAATCAGTCATGACCGATATCGACGGTTTTCTCTTTGTAGCGCGTATCGGGGACAAGGACGATTTTTTCGTCCACTTTGCCGATGGCTTTCACGTCTTTGCCCGGGTAGTCCAACTGATGCAGGAAGTAGCGGATACAGTTGAGGCGGGCGCGTTTTTTGTCGTCGGAACGGATGATGACCCAAGGCGCGTCGCCGGTGTGGGTGTGGAAGAACATGGCGTTTTTGGCTTCGGTGTAGTCGTCCCAGCGGTCGAGCGACTGGATGTCCACAGGAGAGAGTTTCCAGTGTTTCAGGGGATCGTCGCGGCGGGAGATGAAGCGGCGCAGTTGTTCTTCGCGGGATACGGAGAACCAGAATTTGAAGAGGTGGATGCCGCTGGCAACGAGCATACGTTCCAATTCAGGGGTTTGACGCATGAAGAGCAGGTATTCGTTGGGTTCGCAGAAGCCCATCACGCGCTCTACGCCGGCGCGGTTGTACCATGAACGGTCGAAGAATACCATTTCGCCTGCGGTCGGCAGGTTTTGGATGTAACGTTGGAAATACCATTGACCGCGTTCGGTGGTGGTCGGTTTTTCCAGTGCGACAACGCGTGCGCCGCGCGGATTCAAATGTTCCATAAAGCGTTTGATGGTACCGCCCTTGCCTGCGGCGTCGCGGCCTTCAAACAGGCTGACGATGCGTTGGCCGGAATCTTTGACCCAGCTTTGCACTTTCAGCAATTCGATTTGCAGCTTTTGTTTTTCTTTTTCGTATGCGGCGCGGCGCATACGTTGCTTGTAGGGGTAATTGGCGGGAAGCGGCGCGCTGCCGGAATCTTCGTCCGTACCGCGTCCTTCGTGTTCCAAAACGGCTTTTTCGAAAACTTGCAACTGGTCTTGCTTTTCGCCCAATTCAACGTTTTCAAACGGTTCTAACTGATGATCTGCCATAGGGTCTCCTTATTGATTAAGTTTGAAATGATATGGTGTGGTATGGTTTGATTCTACTCCTTTGCCCCTCAGCGGACTACATAAAATTACACTGCGCCATTTTTTTCGGCGCGGTCTGCTAATTTGTGTAAAACCAGCGTATAATCAGGCTATTTGCACCACAGCCATGCCCTATTTCACCCTGTTTGACGATGCCGTGAGCGGCCGCGCAAAACTCTATCAAAATCATGTGGAAAGCCGCCTTTTCCATCATAACGAACTGGATTCGCTAAACGATACGCTGCAACAGGGCTGGCAAAAAGGGCTGCATGCTGTGTTGTTTGCAGACTACGAATTCGGTTTGCCGCTGATGGGGATTGAGTCCGAACGCGGCGGCAATCTTGCCCTGCACTGGTTTGCCGACTGCGCCGACATCGATGCCGAAAGCTGGCTTGCCCAACATTCAGACGACCTCCCCGCCGGCATTTCTACGCCGCAATCCTCCGTATCCGAAGCCGATTACCTCGACCGCATCCGCCAAATCCACGAAGCCATCCGGCGCGGCGACACCTATCAAATCAACTACACCACCCGCCTGCACCTGCAAGCCTACGGCAACCCCGTCAGCCTCTACCGCCGCCTGCGCCAGCCCGTCCCCTATGCCGTCTTGTCCCACCTGCCCGATGCGGCAGGAAAATCCGCGTGGACGCTGTGTTTCTCGCCCGAACTCTTCCTCAAAATCGGTGCGGACGGCACCATCAGCACCGAGCCGATGAAAGGCACCGCGCCGATTTTGGGCGACGGGCAAGACGAACGCCGCGCCGCCGAGTTGCAAAACGACCCGAAAAACCGCGCCGAAAACGTGATGATTGTCGATTTGCTGCGCAACGACCTCGGCAAAATCGCCCAAACCGGCAAAGTATGCGTGCCCGAGCCGTTTAAAGTATCGCGTTTCGGCAGCGTCTGGCAGATGACCAGCACCATCCAAGCCCAAGCCTTGCCGCACATTACCGCCGCCGCCATCCTCCGCGCCGCCTTCCCCTGCGGCAGCATCACCGGTGCGCCCAAACGTATGAGTATGCAGATTATCGAATCGCTCGAAGCCGAACCGCGCGGCCTGTACACCGGCAGCATCGGCTACCTGAATCCATGTGAAAGTGGACTGGGATTTGAAGGCATATTCAACGTCGTCATCCGCACCTTATCGCTCAAACCCGTTTCAGACGACCTTCCATTTTCAGACGACCTAGATAGTGGATTAACAAATCAGGATAAAGCGACGAAGCCGCAGACAGTAGAGATAGTCCGGCAAGGCGGGGCAACGCCGTACCGGTTTAAAGTTAATCCACTATATCAAGGGGTGTACGGCGTCGGTTCCGGCATCGTCATCGACAGCGACCCCGCCGCCGAATATCGGGAATGCGGCTGGAAAGCCCGTTTCCTCAACGAATTGCGCCCCGCCTTCGGCATCTTCGAAACCATGCGCGTGGAAAACAGGCAATGCCGCCTGCTTGACCTGCATTTAGGTCGTCTGAAAACCTCCGCCCAAGCCCTCAACCTGCCCCTGCCCGACGATGGCGAAACCCGAATCCGGCAATACATCGCCGACTTGCCCGACGGCCTCTTCCGCCTGAAAGCCGAACTCGTTTCAGACGGCCTCATTCTCAGCCATGCCGCCACCGCCGAGCTGTCCGCCCCGCAGCGCGTCATCCCCGCCCCGCAACCCCTCCCGCGCCGCGACTACCTGCGCCGCTTCAAAACCACCCGCCGCGCCCTGTACGACCAAGCATGGCAAACCGCCGAAACACAAGGCGCGTTCGACAGCCTGTTTTTCAATTCAGACGGCCTCCTGCTCGAAGGTGGCAGAAGCAACGTATTCATCAAATACCAAGGGCAATGGCTCACCCCGTCTCTGGATTTGGACATCCTCAACGGCGTCATGCGCCAAGCCGTATTGCAGCAGCCGCAAACCTACTTGGGCGCGGACGCAGTCATCGAAACCCACATCACCCGCGACATGCTCGAGCGCGCAGAAAAAATCCGCCTCTCCAACGCCTTGAGGGGCGTGTTTGAGGCGGATTTGGTCGTTAAAGAATAAAATTATTTCCTGAAAACGGATAAAGCCGACAGGCGGAGTATTCGTGAAACGGGTTATATGTCTGAAGCTTGAGTGTTCACAAACATGCGCACGGCCTTACCCTCATAACGCTGGTTCAACCACGCCTGTAAGCGTTCGCGATCTTTGGCAGGCAAAGGCTCCTTAAATTCGAGCGAGACAACGACAATATCGTCATGTTCGCCTGTTTCCGATTTAGTATTTTTGCTGCTTTCAGGCTGCTCGGAAACAGGCTCTGTTTGCGCTTTCTCCCAAACCAAGCCGCGTCCGACAACGATTTTTTCCGCTTCGGGATATTGGGCTTTTATTTCCTTGAGTACCGCAGCATCGTCAGCACCGGCGGTATCGGCAGTTTTGCCTGCCAGTACGGTATCGATATAGGCCTGCTGCTCTTTCAGTTCATTTTGCTGCTGAACCGGATTGTTTCGGCTTGCCAGCAATTCTTCGATTTTGGCACCATCCCCTCCCGCATAAACCACGTTCACCTCCGGCTCTTTTACCCCCGACGCATTAAGGCTTTTTTCCAACAGGGCGATGATTTTCTCGGCATTACCCGTTCCGTTGACAATCAGACCGACTTTATTTTCCTTGTAATTCAACACCTTACGAAGAACAAAAAAACTTTCCTGCTGCTGCGCGGCGGTGATCGCGGCATTGGCTTTTGTGTTGAACAGTTCCTGGCGCACCAGTCCTGATGCCATATAGCCGCTCGGAATCATCACAGCCAACACGACAACAGTAATCATGATACTTTGCAACCGGCGTTTGGATTCCGTTACCAACCCCCTGCGCGGCAGCTTGAGCAGTTTGGAAAACAACAAGGTCGAAAAAGCGATGAACACGCAGTTGATGGCAAAAAGATATGAAGCACCGAGAAAATAGTGCCAGTTGCCATGTGCCAGTCCGTAGCCCGCAGTACACAGGGGCGGCATCAATGCGGTCGCAATCGCCACACCCGGTATGGCATTGCCTCCTTCTTTTCGGGTCAGCGCCACAATGCCCGCACTACCGCCGAAGAAGGCAATCAACACATCCCAAAGGGTCGGCTGAGTACGCGCCAAAAGCTCGCTTTGCGCCTCTTTAAGCGGGGTTAATAGAAAATACAGTGTAGCAGTAACCAAACTGATGGCGACGAATACCATAATATTGCGCACGGCTTGGCGGATCAGCGCAGTATCGCCAACCGCCAAACCGTAACCCATACCGACGATCGGCCCCATCAACGGCGAAATCAACATCGCTCCGATCACTACCGCCGTGCTGTTCACATTCAGACCGATACTCGCCACAGCAATGGCAAACATCAATACCCACATATTCGTTCCGGACACCCGAGTATTGGCACGGATAGTGGCATCGATCTTATCGGGATGAGCTTGGTCATGCGCAAGATTGAACACATCTTGCAACTTGGTCATGGCACCCTTGTCTTCTTGTTCCTGCTTTTCTTGTATTTCCTGATTTTTACTTTCTTCCTGATCTTGCATGTGCGTATCCTAAAATTTTAATAGTTTATTTTAAATATCTAATTCATAGAGAATTTTTGAGTAATGAAATAATGCCTTGCCATTACGGCTAAATCTGACAGGCACAATTCTCGCAATATATTAGCATACGTACGCAAACTTCCCCCGCCGGACGGGGAAGGGACAAGTTGCCTTGCGGCAACGAGTAGCGTGGGCTTTGCCCACGAAAGCCACCGTCTGACAACCCCAATCATCCAACAACCAAATCAAACAACAGCCGAATTGGCGTTCATTTCGTGGGTAGAACCCACGCTACGCATTGCTGCCGTATCCGTTTTCAGACGACCTTTTATCTGCTCACTCCTCCTATTTCCACCACCCCGTACTCAGCGAAAAAAATACCGGGTCGTAATATTTCGGCAGTTGTTGCGGGATGCCGAGGTTGTTGCGGTAAACAACGCGGTAGCGGTCGGCGTACCAGGCGGGGACGATAATGTATTGGTGGCGGATGGTGCGGTCTAGTGCCCGGGAGGTGGTTTTCAGCTCTTCGCGGTTGGTAAAGCTGCCGAAATGTTTGAGCAGCTTTTCGACTTCGGGGCGGCACACGCCGGCGAGGTTTCGGCTGCCGGGGATTTTGGCGGCTTCGCAGCCGAAATAATCGTATTGTTCGTTGCCGGGGCTTTCGCTGTTGGAATAGGCGGTAATGGTCATGTCGAAGTCGAAATCGTTGAGACGCCTTTGGTATAAGGCGGGGTCGGTAACGCGGATGTTCATGGTGACGCCGATTTTAACGAGGTCGCGCTGCCATTTGGCAGTAATGCGTTCGTAGGTTTTGGAGGCGGTCAGGAACTCGAAGGTCAGGGGTTTGCCTCGGCTGTCGGTCAGTTTGCCGTTTTTGTAGCGGTAACCTGCTTTTTCAAAGAGGGCGCGGGCTTTGAGCAGGTTGGGGCGTATGCCTGTCTTCGGGTCGGTTTGGGGCGGCTCGGGGACGGGTTGGTTCAGGACGGCGGGGTCGAGGGTGTTGCCGAGGGACTGGAGCAGTTTCAGTTCCGCGCCTTGCGGTTTGCCTGTCGCCGCCATCTCGCTGTTGGTGAAGAAGCTGTTGCTGCGGCGGTATGCGCCGTAGAAAATACGCGCGTTGACGCTTTCAAAGTCGAAGCTCTCGACCATCGCCTGCCGCACGAGAATGTTATCGAACGGGGCGCGGCGCAGGTTCATGACGAAGCCCTGCATGCCGGCATCGCTTTTCTGTATCCATTCGTGTTTGCCCATGCCGCGTTTGGCGAGCATTTCGTCGGAATAGCCCCGCGCCCAGTTTCGGGCGACACTTTCGTAAACGAAGTCGTATTGTCCGGCTTTGAGGCCTTCGAGGCGGACGCTGTTGTCTTTGAAATATTTGAAGCGGACGGTGTCGAAATTATATCTGCCTTTGCGGGTCGGGAGGTTTTGCGCCCAGTAGTTTTTGTCGCGCGCGTATTCGCTCATACGCCCGATGTCTGCTTTGACAAAACGGTAGGGGCCGGAGCCGATGGGCATTTTGTTTGCGCCTTTTTCCAGCCCTTCAGGATAGCTTTTATGAGAAAAGACAGGCAGTTGACCTAATGCCATGTGTAATTCGGCATTGCGCTGTTTGAAGCGGAAAACGACTGTCCTGTCGTCGGGCGTTTCGACTTTGGCAACGTCGCTCCAGTATATGCGGTAGAAGGGATTGGCGGCTTTGTCTTGGGTAAGCAGGCGGAAGGAGGCGGCGACGTCTTTGGCAAGCACGGGATCGCCGTTGTGGAATTTGGCTTTCGGGTTAAGCCTGAATGTTGCCGACAATCCGTCTTCTGCAAGTGAAAAGTCTTCCGCCAGCAGTCCGTACATAGAGAAAGGTTCGTCCCAACTGTTGTCCGTGAGCATGTCCATGGTCAGCGTGAGGACGCCGGCTTCTTTGTCGCCTTTGAGGGTAAACGGGTTGAACGTATCGAAGCCGCCTTGTATCGGTAGGGAAAACACGCCGCCTTTGGGCGCGTCGGGATTGACGTATTCGTAGGCGCGAAAGTCGGCGGGATATTTCGGCTCCTGCCCCAAACCCAAACCATATGAGGCAAAAGCGGTGGCAGAGGAGAAGGAAAGTAGCAGCAGGACGAGCTTTTTCATAAGGTTCCAAACCGAGCGGGACGATGAAGCCCGATTATAGCAAAAGGTCGTCTGAAAACCGTTTTCAGACGACCTTTTATCCGTTTTAAACATACTTAAGAAGCCTGCTGCCGGTTTTTCGCCTGCGCGTCAAACTCCGCCAGTGTCATGTTCAAAGTCTGCAAACACGGCGTCATCACCGCATCGACGGCTTGGTTCACATGGTCCCTTCCCAAAGGCGACGGACGGTAAACAAAGAGCTTGAAGAGTTCGCTCAACTCAATCGAATCCGCCCCCGTTTTCAACACCCAGCCCTGACGGCCGTTGTAGATATAGCCGTGTCGCGCCAGCTTTTCCAAAAGCTCGCCCAATTCATCGTAGCCCATATTGATATGTCGTCTGAACTCCTGAACAGGCAAGGCTTTGCCCTCTTTTTGCGCCGCATCCAAAAGCAGCAGGATTTTCAACACATCATCAAACCGCCCGCGCGAATCGAATCCCCTGCGGAACGCATCGCCCTGCCAATAAGACAGCGACGAAGTCAGCACCGCACCGCCCAACACCAGCGTCCACAGCAAATTCAGCCACACCAAGAAAAACGGCACAGCAGCAAACGCCCCGTAAATCGAGCGATAGCCGTCGAAATTGCCCATATACCAAGCAAACAGGAAACGCGCCGTTTCCAAGCAAAACGCCGTGACCAAAGCCCCGATAAACGCATGACGCCCAGGCACGAAGCGGTTGGGCACAAAACGGTACAGCCCCCACAGCAAAAGCGTGGCAAAAAACAGCGTACCTAAGGTTTGAAGTAACCCCACCACCCATTGCGGCGCAAATGAAGCCAACGCAGAATCCTGCACCGACCCGACCATAAAAGAAATCCCCACGCCCAAAGACAGCGGCCCAAACGTCAGCAACGCCCAATACACCAAAAACTGCATCATCCAAGGCCGCTGCGAATTGACCCGCCAAATCCGGTTGAACGCATTATCAATCGTCCGAATCAGCATCAGCGACGTCACCACCAGCATCACACTACCGATCGCCGTCAACTTTCCCGCCTGATTGCGGAACGCATTGATATAATCAAACACCATGTCCGCACCCTGCGGCACAATAGTCTGATTGACGAACGCAACAAAAGAATCCGACCAACGGTCAAACACAGGAAAAATCGAAGCGACCGCCACCATCACCGTCAACACCGGCACCAAAGCCAGAAGCGTCGTAAACGTCATACTCGACGCCGCCTGCGGCACACGCTCCTCATCAAAACGCCGGACCACAAACCACGCAAACGCAAACGCCTTACTACCCAACAAACCTTGCCACCATTTCAAAAACGGCATAATCTTTCCCGAAAAAATAACGAATTAAAAATAAAAAACAGAAAACAACCACGTCGTCTGAAAACACAGCCTCAGCGAAATTCAAACACCCATTTCCCATCAACCCCATTGTAACGGAATACCCAAATGAACCCAAATCCCCTCAAAATCCTCGTCCTCTACTACTCCCAAAACGGCAGCACCCTCAACCTCGCCCGCCAAATCGCACGCGGCATCGAAAGCGTCGCAGGCTGCGAAGCCGTATTGCGCACCGTCCCAAAAGTCTCCACCGTCTGCGAAGCCGTCGAAAAAGACATTCCCGACAGCGGCGCACCCTACGCCACCGCCGAAGACCTCAAAACCTGCGCCGCCCTCGCCCTAGGCAGCCCCACCCGCTTCGGCAACATGGCAGCCGCCATGAAATACTTCATCGACGGCACCATCCCCCAATGGCTCGGCGCAGAACTCGCCGGCAAACCCGCCACCGTCTTCACCAGCACCTCCTCCCTGCACGGCGGACAAGAAACCACCCTCCTCACCATGATGCTCCCCCTCCTGCACCACGGCATGATCATCAGCGGCATCCCCTACACCGAATCCGCCCTCAGCAACACCCAAAGCGGCGGCACCCCCTACGGCGCGTCCCACGTTGCCGGATATGACGGCAAACCCGTCCTGACCGCCGAAGAAAACGACATCGCCTTTGCACAAGGCAAACGGCTGGCAGAACTCGCCGTCAAGTTGGCTTAAGGTGGGTAGCTTATAGTGGATTAACTTTAAATCAGGACAAGGCGACGAAGCCGCAGACAGTAGATAGTACGGCAAGACAACGCCGTCCTGGTTTAAAGTTAATCCACTATAGAAATCCAATCTGCCAAAAGGTCGTCTGAAAACCTTAATCGATTCCAAGATAAAAACCCGCTTCAAAAAGCGGGTTTCTTGGATCCGGTCAGGGCAGACCGTCTGTCCGTATTGTCCGAAACTTCGTTACTGTTTTTCTATTTTCCGGCGGGCAATTTCTGCTTTTTTACGGCTGGCTGCCAGTTGTTCGCGCATTTCTTTCAAGATTTGCTTGGAAGATTTCGGTTTTTCCCAGTTATCCGGTGCTGCATTTTGCCGTTGCGCCGATTGCTTTTGATGCTCTTGATAAAGCGCATTCGATTCTTCGGAGACTTTGCGGGCAATGTTCGGCAGCTCTTTTTCAACCAAAACCTCGGCGCGTTGTTGGGCAAGATGGCGTTCTTTGCGGCTTTGGGCGCAATATTGTTTACTGTCTTGCTCAGGGGAATAGCCATAATGAGGCAGCGGTTTCCCTTCTTTTTTCATCGCCATGCTGTAATTGACGCATTGCAAGGCTTGCGGATCGGCAGCCATGTACAAAGAGTATAAATGCCCGGCATAGTCTTTGATGTCCTCATTGTCCCCGCCGCATACATTCGCCGTAGCCTCAATCAGCGCCGCATCTTGCAGCATTTGCCGGCAATGTTCGACCTGATCCGTATTCAAACTGACGGCGGGCTCTTGCGCGGCGGCTGAAAAAGATAAAGTCAAAGCAAGTAAGCCTAAAGCAGATTGTTTCATAGTTTTTCCTTTTAAACCGGAATGATATTTTCAAATAAAGCATGAATGTCGGAACGCAGTACATTCATGCCCGAAGTTTTCAGACGACCCCGTCCATCCTTATCTGCCATCCTTCTGACGGATAAAGGCATCGGCTTTGGCGCGGCGTTCGGTTTCTTCGGCAACGGTTTTACGCAGCAATTCATCAACGGGAATACCTCGGCGCGGCGCTTCTTCTTCCGCATACTGTTTTATCTTACTGTCCATATACGCCTCTACCTGGCGGCGCAAACGGTCGCGTTCTTCGCGGCTTTCCGCGCAAAGGCGCTTCAACTCCTTATCTTCGAGATGGTAAAAGCTTTGTTTTTTAAATTCTTCCTCCAGTTTCGGATATTGTCGGCACTGATCGACTTTCGGATGGTTAAACAACAAAACCATAGACAAAAGGTCGAAATATTCGGCGGTCTCTTTATTGTCCCGATAACAAAGCGAACCGTTCGCCAAAGTATTGGTGTCTTTAAACAATTGTTGACACTCGGCGGCAAGCTTTTTATTTGTCGCAGCATCGGATGACGCACCGGTTTGGTTTTGCGCGGCGGCAGAAACGGACAAACCGGCGAGCAGCAAAGAAAATACAAAGGCTTTTTTCATATGGGTACTTTCAAAAAACAGATGGGAAAATGATGAATATTTTATATATAGGGGTCGTCTGAAAAAAGGTTTCAGACGACCTTTTGCCCGTCAATATTTCGGCATCGAGCAGCCTTCGGGCGTGGTGATTTTGCATTGTACCGCCCCCGCAGCCTGACATTTTTTTAATGCCGCCGGCTCTGCCTGTCCAATGTTGGCTCCGTTTCCGTAGAAAGTCTTCAACTTGTTACCCGATTTCCCTTGGGCAACAGCAAGACAGCCGTTTCTGAACCAAGCACCCACCACACACGGCGCATTGCGTCCGCCCTGTTCGCAGGATTTGATGGCTTCTCTTTCCGCTGCCTCACGCGAATCCATATTGATTGAACCAGCCGAAATACCCGTTTTAAGGTTGACCGCCCATGCGCCGTATTTGGACGGGACGTTGACGTTGACGACTTTAGAACCGTTTTGCACGGAACCGCGGTTGGAGGATTGAGGTGGAGCCATATTATATTGAACCAATTCCCCGTTATTCCCCTGAAAGCGGCAGATGCCGCTGACGGGGTCAAATTGTCCGGGGCAGCCGTTAGCATAGACATTAAAACTTGCCAGTCCCAAAAAGATAAAAAGCAGTTTTTTCATCAGTCTTATTCCTTTGTCTGGTCGTAATCTCTTTTCTTAAAGTAAGAACCTGATACCGAGGTCGGCGGATTCGCATTTGAAGTGCAACTTTCCATAACAGAAAAAGGTCAGTATGCGGTAGCATACGACCTTTCCTGCAAGAAAGATTGCCATGAGCTACACACAACTGACCCAAGACGAACGATACCA
>NZ_CALNWV010000055.1:0-13803 GCF_940793045.1 Neisseria sp. Marseille-Q2251 | reverse complement strand
CGGTTTGGCTGATGTTTTTGCATTGTTCGTAATAGTTTAAAGCTTTGTTTCTTAAGTCCGCAGAGTATGCCATGGTTAGACCTTAAAAGTTGAGTATTGTACTATTTTATTTTTAATTGACTATAATCCATTGTCCACGGCAGATTGTGTTCTACACTGCGTGGGGGAGGGTGATTTACCGGTGGGATAAGCAACAATGTCAGGTGCGCATCCATTGCCTTTGCCTATATTGGTACCAACTATATTAGCAGTAAAAAGCCCTAAAATTTTTTTCAGCCCATTCTCAAAGGAGGATGAATATTGGCAGACTATATGGCGGTTTGAAACGTAGAAAAACCTTTGTTCACTGAATGAATAACAGGTTACTTTGGATTGGCGTAGCTGGTTATCCCTATAAAAAGTACGATGGCCACAAGTGTATTCATGTAATGGAACTAGGTTCTGTTAATGCTGAGCGCCGCATGGTTTTTAATATAAAGTAGAAATAATATTAAATATCAATGGATTGATATTTTTGAAGTGGTTTCTGCCCGAGACTTTGGCAAAACTTACTAACCGGAAAACCTGGTCAGGCACACTTCCCCATCTGTTGAGCCTAATCAAGCACCGATTGAGCGGACAAGGTTCCGATATCCTGTGCGCCGATGTAGGTATCGCTAGCGTTATCCGGACCTGGTTTATCGGCGGCTGACAAAATCAGATCAGCGTATTAGTGCAAATGGAATCCGTACAGCAGTCACTACCGGCAACGACTGTGATGCATGCCAGGTTAAAGGCACTTTAAGGCTTGCTTACAGCATATCCGCACCGATGCAGAAAGTCATACCGACGGGCAATGGGCAGATTGCCGAGACCAAGTCCGCAATCAAAAGGGGGATTGAGGCAGACAGCTTTGCTTGGCTGAAAGATGATTGCAAGAACCTGGTTCTTTCACTCAGTGAAAAGTGAAACCTAATAAAGCAGTGATGATGATACCGACGACCGGCATCTATCTCCCCTAATGACCGGAGGAGTACCTAGGTTCGTGGTCAATCGTTTCATTGTTGATACTGTTTTCGTTACCAGCAGTATTCGTTTTGATTCAATGATATAGAGATCTTTGCAAAATTCCTTCCTCCCCCCAACAGCCGAAACCCCAAACACAGGTTTTCGGCTGTTTTCGGCTGTTTCCGCTCCCAATCACTCCTTAATTCTACCCAAATACCCCCTTAATCCTCTTCGGATACCCCATAATAGGGCATCTGTGTCACCTTTTAGGCAACAACAGGCACGCTTAGCCTGTTAGCCGCTTTCAACAGGTTTAAACACATCGCCTTCAGATGGCTTTGCGCACTCACTTTAATCAGACCAAAATAGGCTGCCCGGGCATAGCGGAATTTACGGCGCAACGTACCAAAGCTTTGTTCGATTACTGTCATTGGAAGAGAAAAAGTAGCAAGCCGGTACAGAAAAATTCCAGCCATGGTTTGCCAGGCCGGTGTACTAGGGTTCGTGTTGGAAAAATTTTTACTCAAGTTTGGGCCACATTTATTTTTTTCACGAAGTGTTCTACTACGGTCTGCATAAAAATAAAAAGATGAAGGACTGGTCTGCAAAGAATTATTTATCATTGGAGGAAGAGACTCTGAAAAATATGAGCGATATATGAAGATTTCGGAAAAATTTTTCTTGGGAGGTAAAACTTTTATTGTTTTGCCTCCCGAATTTTTTGAAATTATAGATTTGGGAAAAGTGGAGCTATGATATGTCCTAGAGATTGCTTTTTTTGTTTAAAGCGCATACTTATATTTATATATACTATATAAGTACCTATTATAAGAATATATATATCATATATAGTATATATACATCGGTGATTTTGGAAATTTTGGCTGACTTTTCCCATAGGGTTTGACACGATGGTCATCGGATTGTCGAGACGGAATTCGGTAAGACGCCCGTCGGCATACTCCGAGTTCGGTCGTCAACCGAACGAGGGCGAAGCTGATTTTATGTTATCGGGTTCGGCTCGACAGCCTTCGGGTTGGTAGGTGGGTTGATGACAAAAAGGGAAATAGTCGAGTATGCCAATATGGAGATGTATGCAAACTGGCGGATGGAGCGTTAGTTATGTCTGCTGAAGCAATAAATTCATCCTACGCTGTACCAATGACCAATGGGGTTAACCAAACCAACCCAAGAGCAGATTCGCGAGATGTATCTGTCCACCCAATAATAAAAAGGCCACCCAATCAGGGTGGCTTGTTTATTGGCTGGCGATTTGGTTAATATTGGTTCCACCAATAATTATCAGGATTGTAGTTGGGATTCTAGGATACCGATGATGTTTTAGAAGGGCGGGGCTGAATATCTCTGGTTGAATGTAGATAGGTTATGGAAAGGATGTTTGATGCCTTGCACCTCCTTCATGAGCGCATTGATATCACTACGGGTAGAACACAGTATCCGTTGCTGTTCTGTTGAGCGTACTTGAAGTAGGGAGGCCTGCGTACTGTGCTCCATGAGCTCCCCCTCCTTAGTGCCATCTGAACCCCGTCAAAAACCCTCTGCAGCTGCGAAAGAGCATGTTCTGGTTTCAGCAGTGGTTCGGATGTGCCTTTGTCGGTCAGCTTGCCTAACTGGAAAGAGCGGTTCTTTTTTTAGTCGGGTTAGCGTATCTGTAAGCATCATCAGCTACTTCCTGTTATGCTCGCTGATCGCTTAATGCTGTTAACTCTTCACGCACCTTTTGTACCGCCGGAGAATCTACCGTGTTATCTAGCCCGGTCTCTATTGTTGATTATCTGCCTAACAGCCAGAATGAGCGGCGCATCACACCCGAGGACTATGTCCGCCTGTATAACGAGGAGTGTATATGACGGCTGTTTCGCGGTGTGACCTACGGCATCATTACCACACAAAATAAGATGTATTGCGCAAAAATCCAGTTTAAATTAAGATTCCGTCTTAAGTTAAACTGGATTTTGTTATGTATTACCCACGTCACCTGCAATCCGTCCTGCAAAAGCTGTCCGCACAATTTCCCGCCGTATTGCTGACCGGTGCGCGGCAGGTCGGTAAATCTACGCTGCTTCAGCACATTGCGCCCGAATACGGATACCTTACCTTAGACGATCCCTTACTGCTCGACCAAGCCGAAAACGAGCCGCAACTGTTTTTATTGAACCACACGCCGCCGCTGATTGTGGACGAAGTCCAATATGCCCCCGAGCTGTTCCCCCTGCTGAAAATGGATATAGACCGGCGCAAGCAGAACGGCCTGTACCTGCTGTCCGGTTCTCAGGCTTTTGAGTTGATGCAAAATGTCAGCGAAAGCCTGGCCGGGCGCATTGCGGTATTGAAATTAAACGGATTGTCGTGGCGCGAAATGCGCGGCGATGATTTTCAGACGGCCTTTGTGCCGAATGAAGGCTATTTGGCTGACCGGAAACCGGTATTCAGTTTGCCCGAACACGAAAATATCTGGCAGATTATCCACCGCGGCGATATGCCGCGCTTATACGAGCAACCCGCAACCGACTGGCAGGTTTACTATGCCTCGTATGTCGCCACCTATATCGAACGCGACGTGCGCCAATTGGTCAATGTAGGCAGCAGCGGCGATTTCACTCGGTTCATGATTGCTATTGCCGCCCGCAGCGGGGAATTATTGAATTACAGCAGCGTGGCCCAGGAAATCGGTGTATCGGTGGATACCGTCAAGCGTTGGCTCACCGTGCTGCAAACATCGGGCATCGTCTATCTGCTGCAACCCTATGGCAACAACCACCTTAAACGCGCCATCAAAACCCCGAAAGTCTATATGCTGAACACCGGCCTGATGGCCTACCTGACCAAATGGCTGACGCCGGAAACCATTCAAAACGGAGCCAAGAGCGGGCAGTTTTTTGAAACCTTCGTGGTGGGTGAAATCATCAAATCCTTCCACAACCAAGGCCAAGAACCGCCGATTTATTTTTACCGCGACACCAATCAAAAAGAAATCGACCTACTGATCGAACACCAGCAGATGCTGTATCCCGTTGAAATCAAGGCTACCGCCAATCCCAATAAAAAAATGGCCGCCGCTTTCAACTTGCTGCGCAACACGCTGCCGGCAAACGAATTGGGCATCGCCCACGGCACGATCATCAACCAGTACCCGCAAAAAATCTGGTTGGCAGAGAATTTGGTTGCCGTGCCTGCGGCCTATGTTTGAGGCTACCTGAAACTATTTTCGAGCTAACGCTTTATCTTTCTTTTCACGACACGCTCGGCGAAAGCTTCCTCATTTTCTGTTGTTGAGCCGATGAAATAATCTTGATCGTAGCGGTAAAACAGTTCATCCAGAATCCGTATCGGGTTGGTCATACGGTCATCTCGCAGGTGTAACAGATCCCGTTCGCGCAGGACGTACAGCTCATGCCCTTTGGCCATGCGGAAATATTGCCATAAACTCATTACCTGCAAAGGCGGCAGACCATCATCTTCGGTATCACTGACATACAGCCCGTATAGCTGCAACATGGTGGTCAAGGCCATCATCGCTTTATTATTGTCCGAACCGGAATATTGTCTCCATTGTGCTAGCTTAGCTTTGGCAATTCGCGGAATGACGCGCACATACTCGATGTTTTTTTCGGGGTGTGAGGTGGTTTTGGGTGCCAGTGCTTCAGGCAAACCGGATCCGGGCAATACTGTCTGCCAAGCTTCACCCCAAACCGGTTTTTGTTTCGCCTGCGCGTATTCTTCCAGCCGGATATAGATGTCTATAGCCATGCGGACGGCTTCTTCAAATGAATAATCCCAAGTCCGTTCATCAGTTTGCATGGCTATGCCCGCAGCGGGATCGTATTGCTGTAGTCGTTCGGTTGCTTCCAGTTGGCAGGCACTTGCCCACATGTTTACCACGCGGTACAAAGTTAGGGGTAGCCGTAAGGCCAAATCTTCCCATTCTTCAATTTCTTCTGTTGGATTTTCAGGTAGCCCGACCGGATAAAACACGGCGGGGAAAAAACGTCCTCCGTATGCAGGCTGGCTGAAAACAACTTGCGGCCTGTTGCCCAAACGTACTTCGATCTTACCCAGCTGTGATTCGGGTGCTGCCAGGATGTTGAAAGCGTCTGCTATTTCCTGTCCATCAAGATCGTAGAATACAAAGCCGGCATGCTGCAAAAATAACACGATCGCAAAATTGATAAACACACTGGAACTGACATTGTAGCCGCTCATGCGCCGCCAGCAGGTTAGTGCCGCCCCCATTTCCTGCTTCAAGTTTTCATTGGAAAAACGGCAGGTAAAACGGAAATTGTTCCAGCCGTTGATGACGGGTGCTTCTATAAAATTAAATGTATTGTCATAAAATTGGTACTGCTCAGCCGTTTTGGCGATGGCAGCTTCCACGGCCCAAGTGATACAGTCGTTCATGGTAATGGCCAAGCCATCTGGATTGTATACCCCAAGTAGATCGGCCGCCTTCTGCAGGCAGACCCTCAGGATCTCGTTTAACAGGATCTGCTCACTCCACTCTTCCGTCATGGTGGCAGCCGCCTTCTCGGCCTTCGCTGCCTTGCGCATTTTTCGGGCAGACCAAGCTGCCAAATGCGCTGAGTCAAATACAACTAATTCTTTCTCTGATTCTTTTTGTTCAATCATTTTCCAAGAGTCATCTACGGATAACAGAACTGATTCTACTGTAAGTATCTGTACTAAACAAAATCATCTAGTAGGATTTGTAGAACCCTGTTAATAACATTCATAAATTAAACTTTTAGATATTAATTGACAAATTAAAGCGGTTTTGATATTTTCTCTACAAGTAATTCCTGGATGACTTATTTACAGATTATTTAAGGAGCCACCATGGCCTTCTCTAACGATATCCGGGTTCCTGATGTGCAGCGATGAAGAGTTTGAGTGTGTGTACGTACAGGGTAAAAAGGCTTGGTTTTAAGTCCTCATCTTGATATTCAGGCTACCTGAAAATTATGAGGTAGCCTGAGAACCCCTCTCCCACCTATGTTAATTAGAAAGAAAATCATGAAACGTAACCCCTTATTGGCTGTGAGCGTATGCAGTTTATTGCTGGTTGCCTGTACCGCTGCAGATATAGATAACTTTTTCATAGGTTTGGGTGGGGCACTAAGTGCCAACGGCGGCAGCACGGCCTCACAATGTGCCAAATCCGATTTAAATATAAAGCTTGGCCGGCCAAGTTGGCGGTATGTAGGTCGTTTTGTAGGTGGTCAGGCGGGGGTAGATAAAAGTTATGATGCCAACTCTATACGTATTGTTGATAATAATCCTAATATCATAGCGGTTAGAATGAAAAATCAATATGTAGTACCGGTAAACGGAGGCCTAGGAGTTAAGATAGATAGGCAGGAATCCATTCACGTGTATTATTGCAAGGAAAGAAGTTATGAAGCAGTGCGCATGAAGAACTTTTATAGAAACAGATTGGTAAGTACACGTAATGCAGGTACTAAAAGCGATGAGACAGACTTACGCAGCCCTTATTGGGGATACTCAAACAACCCCAGTTGCGGGGCCCGGATGAGATATGGTGCGATTACTGAAAAAATGCTTCATATACTCTGTGACAGTTGAGTTTACTTTTATTCTTCAGGTAGCGGCTAATTTCTACATACTCCCTCATTCACAAGGAACCCATTATGCAAAAAATTCTTCTTTCTACATTACTGCTCACCACCGCCTTGGCCGCCCAAGCTACGCCACAAACCTGCGCCGTTCCGCTGCAATCAATGACTATCGAAGGATTGAAACTCGACGAACCGGTTAGCTCCTTCCAACGCCGTTTCCCGCAAGCCCGCCGACATGCCAGCAATTCGCAATCCGGGCAGTTTGACACCGAACCCGGACAGCTCCGCCTCTCGCCCGATGTGCAATCTGTGGCATATATCAACTATGCACGCGGTCAAATCAGTGCCTTCTCGCTCGTTTATGACGATCTCGAAACATCCGTTGCCGGTCTTGCCCGTGCATGGACGGGGCGTTATGGTTTACCCAAAACAGGTTGGCAAAGAGGTCGGCAGCAATATGTTTACCGCTGTCGCGATTACCAACTGACGATTAAACAGGATTTCGGCATGGGGCGTGGTACAATGGGCGCGACATTAACGCTACAACGCCGTTAAGCTTTATCGTCAGCTACACAGAATTCCGCTTCCTATATAATAGAAGCGGATTTTTTCAGGCAGCCTGAAAACGGTTACCCAAGAAATACCCCATGCCCGCCAACCCCATCCCATCCGAACATCCCCACGACTACACCCTCTCCCCCTGCATGCTCACCGACTGGACCTTCACGCGCTACCACACGCCCGGCAAATCCGAGTATGCCGTGGTGTACGGCACAGTCGCCCAGGATGGTTCGGGACGTTTTACCGCAGGCGGCCGAATCCGCACCTCGCCCGTTACCCTATGGGCTGCACCGCTGGCACATACGCACAACTCGGTGTACTGCCTGCTGGAAGGTGCAGGCTGCTTTTGCGACCTGCCTGCAACCTTGCAGCCTGCCATAGACAGTTTGGGTATTGACCCTGCAGAAGCGGCCGTAATCCTGCAAAACACCTTCATGCAGCCTGCACATGCCTTGCCTGAAACCGCCTGTTTCGGCGTTCCGGTGATGCGGTCGGCAGGACGGGGCGATTGTCCGGTCGTCATGGAGCGCCACATCGCCGAATTGCCGTTCTACCTGTTTTGGCGGGACAGCAGCATCGGTTCCGCCCAAAACCTGATAGACGGGCAAGCCGCCGTGTTTCTGCACGATTGGAACGCATTCTGCCGCCTGTTTGTCCGTACCGGCAGACACCGCGGCCAAACCGGCCACACAGGCAATCAAGCGGAAGACGGCCAATACAGCTATTTCGGCCTGCCGATTGTGCATATGCCAGAACAGGATAATGCCCCTGCCGTATCGGAAGCCGACATCGCCAAACTTCCGTTTTACACCTATTGGCGCACTGCCTGCGCTTCCGATATACATCCATTAACAGACGGCACTTACGTTGTGTACCTTGCCGATTGGGAAGCCTTCTGCCGACGGTTGGTATTGACCGGCAGATAGGCAGGCAAAAAGTGCAGGCTGCTTTTTATCGCGCCAACCCCATTTCAGACGGCCTCTAAAGCAGCCTGCACCTTATTTTTCATTGTCAGATGACCAGAAACCGAGTATCCCATGCCTCAAACCTATTTCACCGCCGACTGGCACTTCTCCCATCCCAACATCGCCCGATACTGCCCGCAATTCCGCCTGCAAAGCGATAACGCCGACGAGCTGAACGAATACCTGATCGACTGCTGGAACCGCGTCGTTACCCCGCAAGACACTGTGTACAACCTCGGCGATGTCTGCTTTGCCAAAAATCCCGCACACATCGAAGCCGTGCTGCAACGGCTTAACGGTCAACACCATTTGATCTACGGTAACCACGACTACCTAATTCGGCAAAACGAAGCACATTTCCTCAACACACGCAAAGCCGACGGTCATCCGTTGCTCTCGTCCGCCAGCCATTACCTGCGGCTCAAACTGCCCGAAATCGGCAATACCGCGATTTTGTGCCACTATCCCTTATACGAATGGGACGGCATCCACCACGGCCTATACCACCTCTACGGCCATCTGCACGACCGCATGGCTGCCGTCAAAGGACGCGCCCTCAATGTCGGCTGGGATATGCACGGCCGTTTCCTGACCGCACAGAATATTGACAGCTTCCTGCGCGACCTCCCTGCCGTGCAGTATTTCGATGACAAGCAAAACGTTATCGTTGGTAACAGTACGGAAGATGCAGCTGCAAAAATTCGGGCGAGATTGGCGGCATTGAATGAATGAGCTTTTATTTTTAGAAATGAATTTTCAGGTAGCCTTGAATGGTGTAGGCTACCTGAAAAACAACCGGCAAAACAAAAGGACGGGTTTTCAATCCGTCCTTTCCGCATCAGCAATACCGCCAAGTGTCCTGCATAAAATGAATGATCTCGTTTAACAGTACAGGCGAAAGCGTAAACAGCTTGTCCCCTTTCTTCTGCTCCACTTCCAAAATCAACATACAGCCTTCCGACAATTTTCCCTGTCCGTCAAATTCCAATTCTTTAATTTTTACCGACCGGGTGATGCCGTTATCCGCGAAGTTGTTTTGGTATGCCTCGCCCGTGTGCCCGTAAAAATGGTAGGTAAACGCCAGCTGGTCCAACACACTGGCGATCTCTTCCGCGCCGTAACCTCTTTGGCTGTCGGCAAAACGTTTCGGGTGTTCTCTTCTTTGCTCGGCACCTTCCATTGGTGCTGGGCGATGAGTTGGCCGTTTCCGTTGTAGTCGAAGCAGATGATGCTGTGGCGGTTGGCGGCGCGGACGAGATTGCCGTCCAAGTCGTATTGGTAAACGGTTTCCTGAACCTTGTCGTTATCGCGGGCGAGGGTGTGGATTAGGCGTCCCAATATATCGCGTTTGAACTCGGTAATCCGCAGCGGGGTTTGGCTGTCGAGGTCGTCTGAAAGCGGGGATGCGTCTTTTTTGGGGAGGGGCTGTCCGCCCAGCTGCGCCATCAGTTTGGCGGCGAGGGAGGCGTCGTCGCCGAATTCGCGCTGCTCGACCAGCTCGTTGCCGGCGTTGTAGCGGTAGCCGGTCAGCTTATGGTCGAAACCGCTTTCGGCAATCAGGCGGTCGAGGACATCGTAGGCAAAACGGTAGCGCGCACCGTTTTCATTGGTGAGGCCGACTAAGCGGCGGGCTTTGTCGTAGTGGTAGCCGAAGGTATGGCCCAGCGCATTGGTACGTCAGGTCGGCAGACCATCTTGGCCGTATTCGTAGGCGCTTTGGGCTAAGATTGTTAAAGAATAAATGGTTCAGACGACCTCGAAAAAGGATTGAGGTCGTCTGAAAGGCAGAAACTGCGTGCGTACCAGATACAAGCTGCCTACGCAGGCTACGGCTTGCTACGAATATTACCGTAATTTCTTAATAAGATATTTATAAACTCCTCTCCAAACTCTCTTATTAATACCTTCTCCATAGCCTTAAATCTTTCAATGTCTACAAACCAATCTCGATCCATCATATGGAATAACCTTATAGATTCTTTTTTTGAACTTTGAAATGCAAAAACACCCCAATTAATAGGTATATCCTGAACCGCAACCCAATTTAAATCAGTATCTGCCATAATAACTCCACCATCACCATAATCATTCGTAGAGCGTATCACTCTTTGTATATTTTTTAGTGAATTATCATGTTTAAGAATCCAGTTTTCCACCATAATATTAAAATCACAGTCTAAAAAATTAACTTGCTTATTAAAGCCACCTAAATCTAGCAAGTCAGAAAATTCCCCAAGAAACTCTAAATCCATTCCAAGCTCAAAATCAAAGAACAAAAAAGTATCATAATTGGGTATTAAAAAATTGTTGGGTAAAGAAAAATTCTGCCCAATAAAAATATCATTTATTTTTTTCATAAACATTTCCTTTATAACTATTTTGTAAATCTAATTTTAACTTGCGGTTTGTTGGTATTTCGGACCATCAAGGGTGATGGCTGTCCGACTATTTTTCCACGCATACCCCTTTCAGTATTTTTGGATAAAAATTATAGGAAAGGTCATCTGAAAAGTAATTTCAGATGACCTTGATGTTTTGTTGGGTCTCGACCCAACTTACGCTTGCTGATGGTTGACCAACTTTCCTAGGCATACTTCCTCTGGTATTTTTGGATGAGAATTATAGGGAAAGGTTGTCTGAAAATTGATTTCAGACGGCCTTGATGTGTTTTGTCGGAACTTGACATAATCTACGCAGGCTAATCATCTTCTATATATGGACTTGCTATAATAGTAACAATCCTGCTATTTTTCTCCCAAACTTGCAATCCTATTGTTTCAAATTCATAAACAAATTGTGGGATGCCATCATCTTCAAAATCTAACTCATCTATTTTACCTATAAAATTGCTCTCAGTAATTATTTTAAACTGATCAATAGTTAATCCAATTAAATTAGTATCTTTGTAAAATAGTTCTTTATAGCAAAATATAGAATCAATTTTATTTTCTCTCACAGTAATAAAAAAACTACCATCTTGAGATTCATACTCACATACTCCAAATTCATTCGGTGGACTATATTTAAAAAATTGTAGGATAGAAATATATTTATCAACATTTTCTCCAAACTTAAATGGACCTACAGATTTAAACGGGGATAGGTTTAATTTCATCGTTTTGCTCCTCTACTATGTTCTACACCTTTTGCTTTTCGTGCCGCAGTTTTCGTAATATTACTTATTTTTTTCTCCAAACTAAGCCTCTCTTTTCTAGGCATTCCAGGTTTAATCTGCTCTTGTAATTCCTTAATCCGTTTTTCAGCTGCTTTAAGTGATCTACCTCCATCTCCATGTTTCTCATTTTTAGAACTATCAGAATTTCTAGAACCTTTTTTCTGTTTCCTATTATCTTGCTCAACATCAGGATCATCATCAGGTGGCATAGGTGTACCTGCTCCCGCCCCCGCTATACTAGTATCCGCACGAGTACATTTTCCAGAGCCTTTTTTATTGGCGTTATTTTGAGCTATAGCAGGAGGGACAGGCTTGGTTGGTGTTTCTTCCTTTTTCTGTGGGGTATCTCCGCTCAGTATCAGTAGTAATCCCATAGCAGGACTGTATCTTATAATTGTAGCAGCAGCACGAGTTATGATACCTTCTGATGCCGGGTTGGCGGGTAAGGGAATGTCAATAGCAGCCAAACCCAACGGGTCAATGGACATTTGTACATTTGGCGCAAACGTATACAGGTTATTGCCACCTCTCAACCCAATCGGATCCTGATTCACAAACCGACCTGCATCAGGTTCGTAATACCTGAAGAAGTTGTAATGCAGCCCCGTTTCACGGTCGGCATATTGGTTCTGCAGGCGGAAGGGTTGGTATGCGCTATCCGTTACTCGGGTTTCCTCTTTCAGACGACCCCAGCCGGTGTAGTTGCCGAACCACAGTAAATTGCCGTCCTTATCGGTCATCTCCCTAGGGATGCCGATTTGGTCGCAGTGGAAATAGCGGGTTTGTTGTCGGTTTTCGCCGTCTTCGGTTGTCCAATTGCGGACTTGCGCCAGCGGTTCGTAGGAATCTTGATCGGTGTAGATATAGGTATATCTGCCGTCCGGTTTGACTTCCTGCAAGAGATGGCTGCCGTCCCAAACGAAGCGGGTTTCGTCTTCTAGGCTGCCGTCTGTTTTCAGACGACCTTTGCCTATCCTTCTGCCCAAGGCGTCGTAGCTGTACGCCCAAGTTTCTTTCGTGCCGTCTTTTTTGAAGATTTCGGCTTTAACCAGTTGGTCATGCAGATCGTAGAAATAGTTCTGCACTTCGCCGTCGGCGAGTTCGCGGTGGATGAGGTTGCCGAGGTCGTCGTAGTAATAGGTCGTGCCGTTGTAGGTTTTCAGGCGGTTGTCGGTGATGACGGAACGGTCGTCTGAAAGCGGCGCGGCGGTTTTGCCCTCTCCCCGACCCTCTCCCACGGGAGAGGGGGTAGGGTATGGTTTGACCTTTTCCGTCGGGAGGTCGAGGATATTGTGCGCGGGGTCGAAGGCGAACAGTTCATTGCCCGCTTGGGTAATCCTGCCCAGTTTGTCGTACTCGAACTTGGTCGTTCCCGTCCGCTGGTCGGTGCTGTGGGTCAGGTTGCCGGTGCGGTCGTAGCCGTAGCTGCGTTTGACGGCGGTTTGGCCATAGCCCGCCGCTACTTTGGTTTTGCCTTTGCCGCCTTCCGTCAGGTCGTTGAGGGTGGCGATTTGCCGTTTCAGACGACCTAAAGGATCGAGTTCGTAACGGCTGGCGAGTTTACCCTGTGTGCGGAAGATTTCGCGGTGCAGCCGATCGCGTTCGATGTCGGTGATGACTTCGTCGTCGAGGCTGATTTGGTGCAGGTGGCCGCTGCCGTAATACAGGTAGTTGATTTGTCTGCCGTCGGGCAGGACTGTGGCGGTGCGGTTGCCGTTGAAATCGTAGTGGTAGCGGACGGTTTCGGTAACGGGCAGGTACAGCATATCGTACTGCGCATCGCGCCAGTCGGTTTCGGGCAAACCGTTTCGGGCGTTTTCTTCTTTGGACGGCACTTTCCATTGGTGCTGGGCGATGAGTTGGCCGTTTTCGTTGTAGTCGAAGCAGGTGATGCTGTGGCGGTTGGCGGCGCGGACGAGATTGCCGTCCAGGTCGTAGCCGTAAACGGTTTCCTGAACTCTGTCGCCGCCGTCGCGGGCGAGGGTGTGGATTAAGCGTCCCAATATATCGCGTTTGAACTCGGTAATCCGCAGCGGGGTTTGGCTGTCGAGGTCGTCTGAAAGCGGGGCGGCATCTCTTTTGGGGACGGGCTGCCCGCCCAGTTGCGCCATCAGTTTGGCAGCGAGGGAGGCGTCGTCGCCGAATTCGCGCTGTTCGGACCAGCTCGTTGCCGGCGTTGTAGCGGTAGCCGGTCAGCTTATGGTCGAAACCGCTTTCGGCAATCAGGCGGTCGAGGACGTCGTAGGCAAAACGGTAGCGCGCACTGTTTTCATTGGTGATTGCTGACCAACTATTTTTCCAGGCATACCTCTGTCAGTATTTTTTGGATAAAAATTATAGGGGAGGTCGTCTGAGAATTGATTTCAGACGACCTTGATGTTTGGTTGGGTCCCGACCCAACCTTGTATATAGGAACTCCCGTATCATAGCAACAAACCGCCCGGCCGCCACCCGCACCCAACCAAGGCAAACAACCGTTGCGTAGCTCAGGGAGCGGTCGGGCAACCCATCGACACAACCG
>NZ_CALNWV010000054.1:0-13895 GCF_940793045.1 Neisseria sp. Marseille-Q2251 | reverse complement strand
GTGGGAAGCGGTCGATGTGTTTGGCGATCATGGCTTGTGCGGTTTGTTGGAAGAAGGTGCTCATGAGAAATCCCCTAAATGTCTTGGTGGGAATTTAGGGGATTTTGGGGAATTTTGCAAAGGTCTCTATCTGTACTGTCTGCGGCTTCGTCGCCTTATCCTGATTTAAATTTAATCCACTATAATTTTAGCCTTAGGTACGTTTATTTGCTTTGAGTACATAAAAGGTCGTCTGAAACCTGTTTCAGACGACCTTTTATTGTAAAAATCTATAAATTTAATAGATAATAACTAATCTCATATTATCAAGCTAGAAAAGATAACCCGCTGATTAGCTTGATATTTAATATAGTTAAATTATGTTAACTAAAACATACGCTATCCAAACCTGATTTCACAATTGATTTAAATCATAATATATTGTGTCCAAATCTCTAAAATACCCGAAATCATACTAGATATTGATTTTCGAATAACAAACTACAAGAGTCGAGGAACGCAAAATGCCGAAAATCCCTGAGTTGGTTTGTCCCGCCGGTAATCTGCCTGCTTTGAAGACGGCGGTGGACAATGGCGCGGACACGGTTTATATGGGGCTGAAAGATGCGACAAATGCGCGCAATTTTCCGGGGCTGAATTTCGATATGAAATCGGCGCAGGAAGGAGTGGCTTACGCACATGCGCGTGGCCGCAATGTGTTGATGGCAATCAATACTTTTGCCCAGGCGGGGCAAATCGAGCGGTGGCATCGGGCTGTCGATACGGCGGTGCAGCTGGGGGCGGACGCGATAATCGTCGCCGACCCTGCGATTATGGCTTATGCCGCCGAGCGTCATCCTGATTTGAGGCTGCACATGTCGGTGCAGGGTTCGGCGACCAATTATGAAGCCATCAATATAATGAAGGAGCTGTTTGGCATCCGCCGTGCCGTGCTGCCGCGCGTTTTGACGGTCGATCAGGTCAAGCATGTGATTGACAATACAGATGTGGAAATCGAAGTGTTCGGTTTCGGCAGCCTGTGCGTGATGGTGGAAGGCCGCTGCATCTTGTCGAGCTATGCGACGGGCGAATCGCCGAATATGCAAGGCGTGTGTTCGCCGGCGAAGGCGGTGCGCTGGGAGCAGTTGCCCGACCGCATGAACGTGCGGCTGAACCAGGTGTTAATCGACCAGTACAAACCGGACGAACCGGCAGGCTATCCGACCTTGTGCAAAGGCCGTTTTGAAGTCAATGACGAAACCTATTACGCGCTGGAAGAGCCGACCAGCCTGAATGTTTTGGAAATGTTGCCCGAACTCATCAAAATCGGTGTATCCGCCATCAAAATCGAAGGCCGCCAGCGCAGCCCGATGTACACGGCGCAGGTTACCAAATCGCTGCGGCAGGCTTTAGACGCGGCCGTTGCCGATCCGGTGCATTTCAAAGTCAATTCGGTGTGGAACAACGCGCTGAGCAAGATTTCGGAAGGGCATCAGACGACCTTGGGCGCATACAGCCGTCCGTGGAAATAAGGGAGGAGGAAAAATGAACCCGATGAAATTATCGTTGGGGCCGGTTTTGTTTTTCTGGCAGAAGGAAGCCTTGCTGGAATTTTACGCTGGCATACTGGATGCGCCGGTGGACACCATTTATCTGGGCGAAGTGGTGTGTTCGCGCCGCCAGAAAATGCGTTTTGCCGACTGGGTCAGCCTGGCGGAAGATTTGGCGGAAAGCGGCAAAGAGATTATTTTGTCGTCGCAGGTGCTGCTGGAAAGCGAATCCGATTTGAAACGCCTGCGCAAAATAACTGGGCAGGACAAATTCAAAGTCGAAGCCAACGACATGGGCGCGGTCAAATTGGCGCGCGAACACGGCATTCCGTTTGTCGTCGGCGCCAGCCTGAACATTTACAACGAAAGCACGCTGGCACTGTTCCAAAAACTGGGCGCATACCGCTGGATTGCGCCGTCTGAGTTGAGCCGCGACAAAGTTGCTGAAATCATCAAGGCTTCAGACGACATCGAAACGGAATTGTTTGCTTGGGGCAAAATGCCGCTTGCTTATTCGTCGCGCTGCTTTACCGCGCGGCATTACAACCTGAACAAAGACGGCTGCGAATTCCGCTGCTTGGATTACGAGCAAGGCATGGACATGAATACCCGCGAAGGCAAACCGTTTTTAACCATCAACGGCATCCAAACCATGTCTTACGGCTGCCAAAACCTGCTGCCGCACCATGAGGATTTGCGGCAAATCGGCGTGAACATGCTACGCCTGTCGCCGCAAATGCACGGCATGGTGGAAATCGTCCGTATCCACCGCGACGTATTGGACGGCAAAACCGCCCTGGCGGATGCGCTGCCCGAATTGGAAAGACTGACCACCGGCACGCTGGTGGACGGCTATTGGCACGGCCAGCCGGGTATCGAAGCCGTGAAGGAGGAATATTATGGCGTTGCCTGAAATCGTATTGCCCAAATGGGCGGGAAAAATCGGCGGAAAATTACCGGGCAGGCCACCGCGCTTCGCTTTGGTTTTTGCCCTCAACACCATGCTCAAACGCGGATTGCTGCCCGCCGACATGAGCCTGTTTGACGGCCGCACCTTTGAAATCGACGTATTGGACGCGGGCATCAAGGTGCGTTTCACTGCCAATGCCGAAAAATTCATCGACGCGGATTTCTTCGGTACGCCCGATTTGCGCCTTGCCGCCAACGGCATCGACTTTATGCGCATGATGATGCGCGAGGAAGACCCGGATACTTTGTTCTTCAACCGCAAACTGCAAATTGAAGGCGATACCGAGCTTGGGCTGATTACCAAAAACCTGCTCGACAGCGTGGACTGGCCGTTCGGAGATTGGTTTTTGAAGCGGCAGTTGTCCGACTGAACGCAGGGTTTCACATTTGGATTTGAAGTGCAAAGATTTTCCAAGCAGAAAGTCTAGTGCACATTAGTGGGAGCATGAATCAAATGAAAATACCAATGAGCCGCTTTGACAGTATTTTTTGAAAGGGAAGGATTTCAAGCAAATTTAGACATGTCCTGGTACACCATATACAGTAGTGCCGAACAACACACCCACATAAACGTTGTGTTATCCGGCACCAAATGAGGTACTTCTTAAACGGGTTTGCTCAATTAAATTAGATGTTGCACTTAAAATCCAGATCTTCCAGCTACTTTGCTCATCTATCGTAACGGAGCAAACTTAATGCTTATCATGTTGTTGCATATATTCTATCCAAAATTCGGCATTCTCAACTCCCGCTTGACGTGGGTCGAACACCGGATCAAGGCCGGCTTTTTTCTGGCGGTCGTAATCATGCAGCGCACGTAAGGCGGGTTTACTGAGAAATACAATGGCAATCAGGTTGAGATAACACATGCTGCCGAAGCCTATATCGCCCAAGCCCCACATCAGGCTGGCGGACTGCACGCTGCCGGTAAACACCACCACTAAAAACACCACCCGCAGAATCATACTGAGTATCGGGTATTTCAGCTTTTGGTCGAGATAAAGCAGCGCAGTTTCGGCGATGTAGTAATAAGCCAGCAGGCAGGTGAAAGCGAAGAAGAAGATACCGACCACCACAAATGCGCCGCCGAAATCGCCGAACACGGTACCCAACGCAGCCTGCGTGTAAGCAGAGCCGGCTTCCACGCCGGGAATATTTTCCACAAGCGGCGTTTCCATGCCGACCAGATGTACGTTATACATACCGGTAATCAGAATCATGATAGCCGTGGAGGTGCAGACAATCACGGTATCGATATATACCGAAAAGCTTTGTACCAAACCTTGTTTCACGGGATGGCTTACTTCAGCGGCAGCCGAGCTGAACGTCGCTTCACCCGCACCGGCTACATTAGAGAACACGGCACGGCGCACCCCCCAGGAAATCGCGCTACCAACAATTCCGCCTAATACCGCGTCTGTGCCAAATGCGCTACCTATAATCAGGTTTAAAGTTTCGGGAATTTTCGAGGCGTGGCTTACCAATACAATCAACATCAGACCGACATAACCCACAGCCATCAGGGGGATAATGCGGTCAGCGGCACGGGCGATGCGTTTGGTGCCGCCGAAAACTAAAAATGCCAACATTGCGGAAACCGCCGTGCCGCTAACCCAGGCAGACAGGCCGAAGGCATTTTCAAACGAGGTGGCAATAGTATTGGCCTGAATGCCCGGCACCAACACGCCGTAGCTCAGGAAAATCACCACGGCTACCAGCACGGCAAAGGCTTTCAGTTTTAAGCCGCGCTCAATGTAGTAAGGAGAGCCGCCGCGATATTCAGTGCCGACTTTGACTTTATAAATCTGAGCCAAAGTCGATTCTACAAACGCGCTGGCGCCGCCCAACAGCGCCATCACAATCATCCAAAATACAGAGCCCGGACCTCCCGCGGCAATGGCGGTCGCTACGCCGGCGATATTGCCGACACCGATGCGCCCCGAAAGCGACATACAGAATGCCTGAAACGAAGAAATCCCCGCACCTGATTCCTGCTTTTCTTTCAGCAGGCGGATCATTTCGGGCAAATAGCGAAATTGCACTCCTTTAGTAATAACGGTGAAATACAGACCGACGGCCAAAGCCAGATAAACCAAGCCGTTGCCCCAGATATAATCCACCAGCGTACTGACTATCTTTTCCATCTCTTCTCCTTTGCGGTTTTATGTTGTTATCTGAGGTCGTCTGAAAAAAGGTTTGGCTTGGTAAGAGCTGCCAGTTTCAGACGACCTGAGCTTTATTTTGTGTTATTCCATAAACCAAATGGTTTTTGCCTGAGTGTATTGCTCAAACGCTTCCACTCCTTTGTCGCGACCGCCGAAGCCGGATTGTTTGTAGCCGCCGAACGGCGTGGCAATACTGCCTTCCGAAAAACCGTTTACCGATACCGTACCTGCCTGAATTTTGCGGGCAACACGGTGGGCGCGGCTTACATTGGATGTGTAGAACGAAGCGGCCAGTCCGTAATCCGATTGGTTCGCCAAACGGACGGCTTCTTCTTCGCTGCTGAATGTGGTTACCGCCAGCACCGGGCCGAATATTTCTTCCTTAAACACAGTCATATCCGCAGTTACACCGTCGATAATCGCCGGATCGAAATACCAGCCTTCGCCGGCTTGACCGCCGGTGATCAGTTTGCCGCCCTCTTTCAGTGCGGTATCGAAATAACGGCACACCTTATCAAAATGAGCTTCTTCCACCATCGGACCGAGGTTGGTTTCAGGCAGACGTGGGTCGCCGACTTTCCAGCCCTGCTTGAGTTCGTCTGAAAGTTTGGCCAGCAGAGCATCTTTGATGCTTGCTTCTACAATCAGGCGCGAACCGCAGCTGCAGTTTTCGCCCATATTCCAGAAAGCGGCGGCTAAAATCGACGATACCGCTTTGTCTATATCCGCATCGGCAAACACGATTTGCGGGCTTTTACCGCCACATTCCAAGACGATTTCTTTCAGGTTGCTTTGCGCTGAATATTCCAAGAAATAGCGGCCGACTTCGGTCGAGCCGGTAAAGGCCACCATATCCACATCTTGATGCATGCCCAAAGCTTTGCCGACCGTTTCACCCAAGCCGCACACCAGTGTCAGCGCTGCTTCAGGCACGCCCGCTTCATGCGCCAGCTGCACCATGCGGTAGGCGCTCAGCGAAGTCAGTTCGGCAGGTTTTACAATCACCGAATTGCCCGCCGCCAAAGCAGGTGCCACTTTCCATGCAAACATCTGCGCGGGGAAGTTCCACGGCAACACTACGCCGACCACGCCGACTGGCTCATGCACAATCAAACCCAGTGCGTCGTTGCCGGTTGGGGCGACGCGGCCGAAGGCTTTATCCACATATTCAGCGTAGAAATAAAAGGTCTCAATGGTGGCGGGCATATCGGTGTTGATGCACTCGCTGATGGGCTTGCCCGCATCGATACAGTCCAACGCAGCCAACTCTTCGGCGTGTTCTTCAATCAACTGAGCCCAACGCAGCAGTACGGCACGTCTTTCAGATGGGCTTTTGCCTGCCCAAAGGTCGTCTGAAAACGCAGAACGCGCGGCACGCACGGCGGCATCTATATCCTGTTCGCTCCCGTCGGCGATGTAGCCGATGAGGGAATTGTCGATGGGGGTGCGGTTTTCCAGCTTTCTGCCTGAATCGGCATGGTTAGGAATCAAATGTCCTGCCCACAGGTTGCCTGCTTTGGCGGCATCGAAGATTTGTTCAACGGTTTTCATACGGCAGCTCCTTCATTTCAACAAAGCCGTAAATTCAGCGGCTTCCTGCGCGGTCAGGTTATGCAGCGGCAGGCGCACTTTGCCGGCGGGCTTGGTGCCGTTTAAGCAACCGATTTTGGCTTTTTGGTTGTAGTCGCCCGATTCCATCGAATGCAGGGCGGGATAGAGGTCAGTCAGAATCTGGCGTGCTTTGTCCCAATCTTGGGCTTGGGCTGCGTTAAACAGGGCAACCTGCTCACCGGGGAAAACGTTAGCCGCGCCAGCAATCCAGCTTTTTACGCCCCAGAAGAAGAAATCCAAAGGTTGGTCGTCGCAGCCGCACACCACTTGGAAATTATCGAATTTCGCCTGAATCATACGCAGCGCATTGGAGAAATTGCCGGTGCTTTCTTTGATTCCGACGATGTTGGGATGCTTCGCCAAATGCGCTACGGTATCGAATTCGAGTTCTACACCGATGCGCGCAGGGAAGTTGTAGAGAATAATCGGCAAGTCGGTTTTAGACGCCACATATTCAAAATGTTCGATGATGCCTTGTTGCGATGGCAGGCTGTATGGCGGTGCCGACAGCATCAGGCCGTCGTAGCCTAATTCTTTAGCGCGGATGGCGCGTTGCGCAGCCACTTCGCTCGACATATCGCTGACACCTGCAATCAGCGTACAGCGGCCGGCAGCGGCCTTTACGATGGTGTTCAATACGGTTTCGCGCTCGGCTTCCGACAAGGCGTAATACTCGCCTGTGGTACCGCAGGCTACGATGCCGCGCACGCCTTTAGCAATAAACGCGTCCACCAACTCGGCAAGCAACGCGGTGTCCACTTGATTGTCGGCGGTAAACGGGGTAACGATGGGAACTAAAATACCTTCGATATTCATATGTTTCTCCTCTTGAGATGAATAGTGAATCATTTTTAAAAACTACATCCGTCAATATTCGGACTTGATCCGAATATGACACGCCCTAGCTGGCGAAACGGTTAAAACGGTAAGGACTTAAATCGATTGCAGGCTGTTCGCCGAAATACAGGGCTTTCACCAGTTTTGCGGTCAACGGCGCTTGAGTCAGTCCCAAATGCTGGTGCCCGAACGCCAGCAAAATGTTTTCTTTGCGGTCGATTACAGGCAAAGAATCAGCAACCGAAGGACGGAACCCCATCCACGACACGGCGTCTTGCCGGTTCAGACGACCTTTGAACATAGGTTCTGCCAAGCGGAAGAGCTGCTCCGCCCGTTCCATATTCGGCGGCGCATCCAGCCCGGCAAACTCCACTGTACCGGCCAGGCGCAAGCCTGCGTTCATGGGCGTCATGATGAATTTGCGCTCGAAGCTGCTCACAGGCACGTTCAAAATATTTTGGCTCTGAGGCAGCATCAAGTGGTAACCGCGTTCCGTATCAAGCGGAATGTCGCTGCCGCACAGCTTTTTCAGCCACGGCTTGGAAAACGCTCCCGCAGCAATCACTACGCGCTTGGCTTCAAACGCTTTTCCGCCGCTGCTGATACGGAATAGGTCGTCTGAAAATGATTGGATGTCGGAAACTTCGGTATGTTCACTAATCGTACCTCCCGCCTGCACAAAAGCGTGCTGCAAATCCGCAGCCATTCTCGCCAAATCAACTACATGACCGGTATCGGGGTAAAACAGCGCGCCGAGTTGCGTATCAACCAGAGCCGGTTCGCGCTCGTGTAGGCTGGATTGGTCGATCCATTCGTTGACTACGCCCAATTCATTTAACGCCCTGCCGTGCTTTTGCAACGCCGCCTGCCCACTTTTGGTTTCGCAAACCAGCAGCGAGCCGTCGATACGGATATGTTGTTCCACCCCCCATTCCTGTGCAAACTCCCTCCACGCAGCCAAAGCAAGACTGTTGAGCGCCATCAGTGCGCGGTGGCTGCGTTGGAAACGTTCGGGTGTGAGATTGCGCAGCAGGTTGAACAGCCACGGTGTGATTTTCGGCAGGTATTTCCAGTCCAGTCTCAACGGGCCGAGCGGGTCGAGCAACATTTTCGGCAGCTGCTTGAGCACATCGGGTGATGCAATCGGGAATACCTGCTCGGTGGCGATATGTCCGGCATTGCCGTAAGACGCGCCGCCGCAAACAGTATCGCGTTCCAACAACAGTACGCTTTCGCCACAGCGCTGCAATTCCAGTGCGATACTCAAGCCGACAATACCGCCGCCAACCACGGCTGCAGAAAAAATTTTGCTGTTCATGATGTTTCGATTCCGTAGCGGAACGGGTCATCCGCGTTTACAAAAATCTCTGATGCCGCATGAATGTGCGCCTCTCCTTTGATGGTCGGTATGATCAGACGCTCCGGATGCAGGTCGTCTGAAAGTGTTTCATAAGAAGCAGCAAAGCGGCTGCCGATTACGCTTTCCTGCACCCACTCTTTTTCAGGTGGCCACACGCCGTCTGCAGCCAAACAGGCCATCTTCGCACTGGTGCCTGTGCCGCAAGGCGAGCGGTCGTAGGCTTTGCCGGGGCAAAGCACGAAGCTGCGGCTGTTTGCCGTATCGGTTTTGCCGAAAAGCTCGATGTGGTCGATTTCCTGTCCGTCTTTGCCAGTGATGCCCTGAGCGTTTAGTGCGGTGCGGATGCGCCATGAAACATCGGTCAGTTGTTCCAGATTGTCGGGCGCGATGGTGCAGCCGTGGTTGTTCACCAAGAAAAACCAGTTGCCGCCCCAAGCAATATCGCCGGTGATACTGCCGATGCCCTCAACGTCAAGCGACACGTCTTTACGGTAACGGTAAGACGGCACATTGCGCACGCTCACCGAGCCGTCTTCATGCAGCGTGCAGCGCACATTGCCTACCGGCGTCTCGATGGTGTGCGTGCCGACATCAATACGTTTAAGATGTTGAAGTGTTTTAATCAAACCGATGGTGCCGTGGCCGCACATGCCTAGATAGCCGCTGTTGTTGAAGAAAATCACGCCGGCGGCAGAAGCAGGGTCTTGTGGCTTACACAACAACGCCCCAACCAAAACTTCCGAACCGCGCGGCTCCAAAATCAACGCGCGGCGCAAATGGTCGAAACGATTGGCAAAATCGGCACTCTGCTCCTGCAAACTACTGCCGGAAAGCTCGGGGAATCCGCCGTAAACCACACGGGTCGGCTCGCCGCCGGTGTGGGAATCAATCACGGAAAAAGTATATTCGGTATTCGGCATAGCAAAATCCTATCGCTAAATAAACTTCCGTTAACCTTACAAAACCGCTGCGGCCGTCGTCTTGATGAATTTCCCGTTTTTTGTGCAGAAATGTGCATACTCAAGCAAAGCCAAAACAGAAATGCCTGTCTGAAACACTATTTTCAGACAGGCATTTCTACACTTCGCCGTTATCTTGATTTCTTAAATTCAGACGGCGCCAAGCCCACCAAAGCCTTAAACTGCCGAGTGAATGCACTGTGATCGGAATAGCCGCAGCGGGCGGAAATTTCCGTTACCGACAAGCCCGTTTCCAGCATTGCCATGGCTGCTTCGATGCGCACTTTTTGGATGTATTGCGAAGGTGTGATGTGAAAAATCTTTTTGAAATAACGCTCGATTTGGGCGGTAGAAAGGCGCGAAACGGCTTCCAGGTCTTTCATCTTGATGCTTTGGTCGAAATGGCCGGCGATGTATTTTTCAAGCAACGCGATTTTTTTATTCAACTCGGGACGGTTGCTGTCATTGGTTTCCACATCGACAGACACGCCGAGCATGGCAATAATTTCACCTAAAGGATTGCGCACCGGCATTTTATGCGTGATACACCAGCCCAGTTCGCCGGAAGCATACGTATGCAGCTCCAGCCTGTTGCTGATGATTTTTCCATTACTCAGCACTTCCTTGTCCTGTTGCGTATAACTCTGTCCCCATTCAGACTGAAACAAGTTTTCAGATGTTTTTCCGATCAAAGCCGCCATATCGGGTAATTGCAAACGATGCAGTAGGGTATCGTTGGCATAGACATACTCTGCTTTCGTGTTTTTTACAAAAAACACTGTACTGGGCAACACTTGCAATACAGGTGCAAACATGTGCAGACTGCGGATAAGGTCATCCACATTTTCCGGACAAACTGAAAGAGGGAGAGGGATGAAAGGCATGGTTGTTGATATCCGTGAAAGTTACAATAATATAGTGGATTAAATTTAAATCAGAACAAGGCGACGAAGCCGCAGACAGTACAGATAGTACGGCAAGGCGAGGCAACGCCGTACTGGTTTAAAGTTAATCCACTATAAAATATCTCGAATCATTGCAGGTATACATCTAAATACACTTTGAACATACGCGAAGCCAAAGCTGCCGTCCAGCTTGAATTTTCAGATTCATTAGTAGCGCCGCCCATTTTTTTCACAAAAATAGCAGAGGCGGTAAAAACATACTTGACTGAATAATCATGTGTTTTCCTAATTTTTACTGCTGATTTTGATTTCAAAATAAAAAGGTCGTCTGAAACCTGTTTCCAGTTTTCAGACGACCTTCTTTCACCTGCATTCGGCTTAAACCGTCATCAGTCTTTCAATGCAGCCAATACTTTGCCGGCGATTTCATTCAGGCTTACGGTTTGCGCCTGATTGTCGCGGCGTTCGGCGTATTCGACATTGCCTTCTTTCAAGGCGCGGTCGCCGATGACGATGCGGTGCGGGATGCCCAGAAGCTCGGAATCGTTGAGCAATACGCCTGCACGTTCGTCGCGGTCATCCAACAATACATCCGCGCCTGCCGCCAGCAGTTCGGCGTAAATTTTGTCGGCGGCTTCGCGTACGGCGTCTGATTTTTTGTAGTTCATCGGCACGATAACGACTTCAAACGGCGCCATCGCTTTTGTCCAAATGATGCCTTTTTCGTCGTTGTTCTGCTCGATGGCGGCGGCTACGACGCGGGTGATGCCGATACCGTAGCAGCCCATTTCCATGATTTGCGATTTGCCGTTGTTGTCGAGGAAGCTTACGTTCATGGCTTTGGTGTATTTGTCGCGCAACTGGAAGACGTGTCCGACTTCGATGCCGCGTGCGAGTTTCAGACGACCTTGTCCGTCGGGGCTTTCGTCGCCTTCGACGACGTTGCGCAAATCGACAAATTCAGGCTCGGCGGCATCGCGGCCGAAGTTGAAACCGGTATAGTGGTAGTCGTCTTCGTTCGCGCCAATGACCCAGTCCGCGCCTTTTTCGGTGGCGAAATCGGCATAGACTTTGCCTGTGAAGCCGACGGGGCCGAGCGAGCCGCCGTTTGCGCCGAACTGCGCACGGATGGCGGCAGGGTCTGCCATGGTCAGCGGCGATTTCACGCCTGCGAGTTTTTCGGCTTTGATGTCGTTGAACTCATGGTCGCCGCGCAACAGCAATAAGACGATTTCGCCTTCGTTTTTGCCTTCGACCACGATGGATTTCAGTGTTTTTTCAATCGGAATGCTGAGGAAATCAACCAATGAATCAATGGTTTTGACGTTCGGCGTGTGTACTTTGGCCAGCTCTGCCTGGGCGGCCGCGCGTTCGCCTTTGAGTGGCAAGGTCGGTGCCAGCTCGATATTGGCGGCGTAATCGGAAGTGTCGCTGTACGCAATCACATCTTCGCCGCTTTCCGCCAACACTTGAAACTCGTGCGAACCGGTGCCGCCGATGCTGCCGGTGTCTGCGGCAACGGGACGGAATTCCAGGCCCAGACGGGTGAAGATGCGGCAGTAAGCGTCATACATTGCATCATAGGTCGTCTGAAGCGAGGTGTAGTCGGCATGGAAGGAATAAGCGTCTTTCATGACGAACTCGCGCGCGCGCATCACGCCGAAGCGCGGACGCACTTCGTCGCGGAATTTGGTTTGGATGTGGTAAAAGTTTTTCGGCAGCTGTTTGTAGCTGTTGATTTCTTTGCGCACGATGTCGGCGATGACTTCCTCGCAGGTCGGGCCCATGCAGAAATCGCGGTCGTGGCGGTCTTTCAGGCGCAGCAGTTCTTTACCGTAAAATTCCCAGCGGCCGGATTCCTGCCACAGCTCGGCAGGCTGCACCACCGGCATCAGCAACTCCACGCTGCCCGCGCGCGCCATTTCTTCGCGCACGACGTTTTCGACTTTACGCAACACGCGCAGCCCCATCGGCATCCAAGTATAAAGGCCGGACGCGTTGGCTTTAATCAGGCCGGCGCGAATCATCAGCTTGTGGCTGGCAAGCGCGGCTTCGGCGGGGGCTTCTTTCAGGGTGGAAATGAAAAATTGGCTGGCTTTCATGGTGTGTTTTTCTGTGTAAAAAAGTAAGCGCGTATTGTAACGCGAAAGGCAGGGGGATTGAAGTTTTTCCCCATAGGGCGACAGCCGCTGCCTTGCTTGTCCAGCCAACTCATTTGACATTTATCGGGCGTGTCAATCACTTTTTATACACAATCCCGCATTGGCTTGTTTTGCTTATAGATTTTTCCCATAAAGGCTTTGAAATTTTTTATTTTTATAACTAATTGATTTTATTGTATTTTATTTGATTATTTTTTAAGCACCGAAAGGCTTGGGTTGTTCCAAAAGCAAAAATTCCGATTACCCAAAGCTTATCAACAAACTTATCCACAGAGTTTGTGTATAGATTGGTGTCGTCTGAAACCATACCGTTCGATAGGTTTTTAAAAGCCCGTAACGCGGTCTTTCTGTTAAGATGATGCCTTCACTTTTTTCACGTCATCCCATCTATGTCCGCACACGAATTACACCTGCTTTCCCGCGCCAAAATGTTCAACGGCCATCAAGAGCAATACCGCTGCTTTTCCGAAACCTGTCAAACCGACATGACTTTCGGCATCTACCTGCCGCCGCAGGTATTGAAAGGCTATCCCGCACCGGTTTTGTATTTCTTGTCGGGACTGCACGGCGACGGCTCGGAACTGATACGCCAAACCGGCATCCAGCGTTTCGCCGCGCAATGGAACATCATCGTCGTTTTCCCCGACACCTCGCCGCGCGGCAGCCATATCAGCGACAGTACGGACGAGTTTATCGGACAAGGTGCGGGATTTTACGTCGATGCGACCGCACAGCCGTGGGCGGCGCATTATCAGATGTACAGCCATATCAGCCGCGAACTGCCCGAGTGGGTGGAACGGCATTTCCCCGCCACCCAAGAGCGCAGCATCGCGGGTTTCAGCATGGGCGGACACGGCGCGCTTTCCATCGCCTTGAAAAACCCCGGTCGCTATGCCGCCGTTTCCGCGTTTGCACCCTTGTGCCACCCGACTGCCAGCCGAGCCGGAAAGCAAGCGTTTGCCGCCTATCTGGGCAAGGAGTCGGATGCTTGGCAGGCATACGACAGCACATCGCTTATTCAGACGGCCTCACGCAAACTGCCGATACTCATCGACCAAGGCGGCGCCGATCCGCTGTTCCCCAACGAACTGCAACCCGAAGCCTTCGTCAATGCCGCCCGCGCCAACGGCTTCAACGTTCAAGACAAAGTCCGCCCCGGCTACGGACACGATTATTTCTTCATCGCCAGCTTTATCGACTCGCATATCGAGTTTCATGCTGAGGCATTGGGTTTGTAAATCCACTATATAAAGAAAGGTCGTCTGAAAACTTTTGAACTGCACCCCAAAAGTTGGACACATCCCCTCCAACTCACAAGGTGCAGTTTTTTTATGAGCAAATATACATTACACTTCAAATACCAAGCCGTACTCCACTACCTGCATATACGCAGCCAAC
>NZ_CALNWV010000053.1:0-14713 GCF_940793045.1 Neisseria sp. Marseille-Q2251 | reverse complement strand
CCATTGCGGCGAAGGAGGAGATTCTGATTACCTGCAAAGGGGCGTATATCAAACTGGCGAACGGGGAGGTTGAGATTGGGAGTCCGAAGCTGGTTAGGGTGAAGGCGCCGATGGAGGTGAGTGGGGCGAATGGTATAAATACACGAATGCCATTGCTTCCTCAGACTGGTTTGTTTAGTAGACGTTTTGATTTTAGTAGCATATTTACGCCAGATTTTTTAACTGCAGGCATTAGTTATCAAGTCATTAATAGAAGTCAAAATTCCGAGCGGATTGAAGTGCTTGATGAAAAAGGTAGAACATCAAGATTTTATGGGGATTCGAAAGATGAAATCGAAATTTCTGTGATAGGTAAGCTGACCAAAGAGCAAAAATGGGCTCTAATCCCAGATAATGAGACAGAACATGAAGATCACTGTTGTGCCTGTGATGATGAAGAAGATCATGATTGCGAAGAAATATCTGAGACGGAAGAAGTCGTCGAGGATAATTTATTGGAAGATTACAACCAATTCGGAAATTAATATACTTAAAAATACTATTTTAGGAAATATTAAATTTATTATTAAGAATGCTTATTTAGGAAATTAATTATGAGAAAAAATAAGGCTGTATATGACATATCTTATCCTTCTAATAGAAAAGGTTTTATCTATGCATTAGCTAGGCGTGAAAGTCCTGCTGATTTAAATAAGGATGATTTAGTAAACAGAGAAGCTCTTCATAAAATTAATAAACGAGGATATATTGGTTTGTTCCAGTATGGAAAAGAGGCTCTAATTGATATAGGTTATAATACAGAAGAGGGGAGCTGGACAGGAAAAAATGGAGCAGTATCAGAAGAAGCATTTAGGTCATCTCGTGAAATTCAAATAGCGGCAATCAATTTAACTATCGATTTATGGTGTAAAAGATTACGGGTATGGGGGTTTAATGAGTATTATGGAAAAATTGTTAAGGGGATAGAAATTACCGAATCAGGCTGTATTGCCGGCTGCCATCTAGTTGGTTCTGGTGGTTTAGCATCTTTTTTAGATATGCCTGGAAATTACAAAATTAATAAAAAAACAGGAAAACGACACAGCGAGTTTGATGGTAACAAAACACATATCAGCGAATATCTCGATTTATTTGCTGGTTACGACCTGGAAACCTGTTGTAAACGTAAAATCCGGGTAAAACTGCAAGATGCTGATGGTCTCGTTCTAAAAGATAAGACGGTTAAAATTTTTTCTTCCTATAATGGAAAGCATTTAAATAGTAAATTTGAAGTTACCCATAAAACTGATAAAGATGGGGAGCTGCCCGTTATAGTCAGACATCCTGACGCTGAAATTATTTTAGAAATTGATGGTCGCAAAAGTGAGACAATTTCTCAAAAAGCGGATCAGGTACAGCCATATAAGATCATAGCTTCAGATATGAAAGTTTCTGCACCATTGGCAGCAAAAGGCACTCCTGAGCCTAAAAAACAAGATGAAATGGAACAGCAGCCACAACAGCCTTCTTCAGATGCGGAAAATAATGCGTCTAAAGATGTCAACTTTCATCTCAGCCTTTTAGAAGGAGATACAAAAAACCAATAAGTAATGTGAAATTCACTTTGGTGTACAAAGGGAAGCCCAAACAACACATTACAAATACACAAGGAATTAAAGAAAATATTATTGCGGAAATAGGACAAACTATTCAGATTTGTATGGCAGGTGAAGGCAACCTCCAGCCGATCAAGTCATTTACGGTTACAGAAAGTCTACGTGATACAGTAGTGAAGGTTTCGCTTCCTGTACACACGTTTACAATTACAGTTGTAGATACCAAAGGGAAAGCTGTTTCCAATACAGAATTCAGTATATTTTATAGGCAAAGAGAAAAAAGCAAAAAAACTGATCATGAAGGCCGTTTAAAAGTAAAGGCCTTAGTCGGTTTCGTATATGGGTTTGGAAATAAAGGTAAACCACTTTTACACTTACGATGTTTGCAATCTGTCTCTATTAGGCAGATTACTGTTAATCAGAAAGCAATACAAAATGCACAGGGTGCTTTAGGAACAAATTCAATAACAGCTGTGGCAGAGATGGTACAACAGGCTGCTTCGAGTGTTGTAGGACAAGTATTGAAGCCAAAAAATAATACTGCACAAAACAAACCGCATAAGCAGCCAGATAAACAGCCATCCAAACAGGCATCCAAGCAGCCAGACAAACCCAGACAATCCGAACCGATCAAGCAGATGAATACTCATACTGAGAAGAACGGGAAACCGTTAACTGTGGTAGGCAATGAGAAAAAATCTGAAGCTGATAAAAAGCAAAGAGAAGGTCTATTACCAAGTGGGGTAGAATGGGTTAAAAAATTCCCAGATAATGCGAGATTTGAAGATTTAAGGGAGCCCTTTAAATCTAATGTTAAGTTATTTTTAGCGGCATTGAAAGAAGCTGGAATTTCAGTCCGTATCAATTCGGTCATGCGTCCGCCACAGCGGTCTTATCTTATGTATTATGCTAGTCGAATTGTTTCGGGCGAAGCCGACCCAATGCAGATTCCTCGTTTTAAGGATTATAAACAGGCAGCCAATGCTGAAGATGTTAATATTGATTGGACATGTGGTGGCAATATTCGACTGGCCCGTGCCAATGCACAAAAAATGAAAGCAGCTTACGGCATACGTAAGGCGGTCGCTAAACCCTTTAGTTCCAATCATCAGAAAGGACTGGCAATAGATATGACCCTGTCTCCTTGGTTTGGAATCGGTAAAACGGTTAAAAATGCTTCAGGTCAACCAGTAGTAATTAAATCAAAAAGAGACATGATCGAAGTAGGTAAAACCTACAAAGTTTTTCATTGGGATATCAAACCAAGACCATACGATGATTATCCTCATTGGTCTGTAACGGGTAGCTGACATTTCTAAGAGAGATATTATGAGAATTAAACAAATCACATTATCTTGTTGTTTTTTATTTTTTATTGCTTGCACTCAGGCCGAACATGATGGGCAAAAGAACCGGACACAGGAGAAACGTACTGATACGGTTTTAGAAAACAGACAACAGAAGCCTGATACTAAGCTATTAATTCCAATCAATAAAGTAACAAAAAGTGAAAATATTCTTTCAGATTTTGCTCAGGATCGTATTTTAGACTTACTAAATGCTACGGATGCAGAATGGATTGAATGTAAAGATGAAAAAGGTAAAAGAGTTAAAGATGTTACGTATCCTACAGATAGGACATCTATTCAATTCAGAAGTATATCTGATCGATATATACACGAACTGGAGTATTGGAAAGATACATACAAAGAAATTCAGCAGCTCATTAAGTCAAAAAATATGAATATTCAAGATTTGAAATCAGAATATCTAGTATTAGATGCATTTTCATTAAGTAGTAAAAGTAAGAATCCTATCTCAATGAAAAAAGTTGGTGCAGTTTACGTTTCTTCTGATAATAAATTGTTTGAAATTAGATTATTAGATGGTTCTTCTGCCCATATTGAGGTATTTAAAAATATTCCAAATTACCTTTTTGAAAGCCCTAATCCAGAATATGAATTAGGTAATGCTCCAGATTATTCTCCCTATTATTTTCGTTTTTGGTTTGATGGAGATAAAGAAAAACAAACATGCCGTTTAAAATATAATAATGATGTTATTGATTAAATATCATCAGATTGTCTGAAACTCAACTTATCCTTTCCCTTTTGTTTGCAGGACTAGCAATCGTAGATTGAGTTGAAGCTCAACATCTATCAAGGTCGTCTGAAAGTTTTCAGACGACCTTTGAATACCAACGTTGGAATTGTCTCCCATATGATTTGAACCAAACACACGCTATTTCAATAAAAAAAACAATGAAGAACAAACATATATCGTCACTTTTATCTACTATATTGGTGAGTATGCCATTGCTTACCGCATGCGATGTCGGTAGGGAACTGGCAAGGTCTGCGATGGATATTGTCAGAAATCCCCAAACAGACGTGGGCAAGCAAGTTTTGGGTTCATCTTCTTACAAACATTCCAAACTCAAGAACTTAGAATTTACCTGTGTCAAAGAACAGTTTCCTTCTTTGCCACAGGAAGCAGATCAACTATATCGCTACGCCCTTTACCACGATTTTAAAAACCGTTGGCTGCCTAAACCGGGCGTACTTGACCGTTATTTGCCGTATTACCGTATTGCCGCAGCCAACGGACATTGGCAGGCAAACCTGACCTTGCAGGAAATCTTGTTAAAGAGCAAAGACATTAATCTCGAAACCCGCGAACGTCGTGGCGAAGGTATTTACTGGAACGAAAAGTTGATGAAAATCCTGCCTGCCAGCGCACATTATTGGTGGTCGCTCTATATTGATGTCGGTTACGGTCCCAAACATGGCCCAGACGATTCGCTTATTTATCTGCGCAAAGCTGCGGATTTGGGGAATGCCAAGGCACAGTATGAAGTAGGTGAGCTGTTGCTGAAAATAAAAGATGAGATGGTCCGTCCTACAGTGCTGAAAATAGTGGACAAGATGCGTGTTTGTTCTTTAAATCAAACTTATCCCGATGGTATGGCAGCACGAATGATGGCTGCTGATGCTAGAAATGAAGAGAATTTTCAACAATCTCTTGTATTTAGCCACCAAGCTCTAAAGGCTGGAGAAAGTTCTTCTGGATTAACTTTGTCACGTGCTTTTTACACGGAAAATTCTAAGTCTAAACATAAAAATTGGGGTATTCCAACAGATTTGGAACGTTCGAAGCGTTATCGTATCATTAGAGATTTTCTATGGAAAAACGCTCACCTCAAACCCGAACTCAACGTTCACGACCTAGACGAAATTGTCCCGCTGCCCCCAGCAAAACTGCCGAGTTGGGACGGTAAAATCGCCATCCAACGTTTTGTAGAAGGTCCTGCTCCGGCAAAACCATCCGATGAACTGGTGCGCAGATTGGCGCAGCAGGCGGGATTGGATCCGAATACCGGGCTGCCGAAGTAAATAAAATAGGCTGACAGGGAATAAAGCCTGAAGGTCGTCTGAAACATGGTTTCAACATTTAAAACCCGTTAAAACTGTACTTTCAGACGACCTCATCATCTAAAAACCAACTTTGGGATTGCCTCCCATATGATTTAAACCGAACACACACTATTTCAATAAAAACAATGAAAAACAAACATATATCGTCCCTTTTATCTACTATATTGGTGAGCATACCTTTGCTTACTGCATGCGATGTCGGCAGGGAGCTGGCAAGATCCGCGATGGATGTTGTCAGAAACCCCCAAACAGATGTAGGCAAGCAAGTTTTGGGTTCATCTTCTTATAAGCGTTCCAAACTGAAAAACTTAGAATTTACTTGTGTCAAAGAACAGTTCCCGTCCTTACCGCAGGAAGCAGATCAACTATACCGCTACGCTCTTTACCATGATTTTAAAAACCGTTGGTTACCCAAGCCGGGTGTACTTGACCGCTATCTGCCGTATTACCGTATTGCCGCCGCCAACGGACATTGGCAGGCAAACCTGACTTTGCAGGAAATCTTGCTGAAGAGCAAAGACATCAATATCGAAACCCGCGAACGTCGGGGTGAAGGTATTTACTGGAACGAAAAGCTGATGAAAATCCTGCCAGCCAGTGCACATTATTGGTGGTCGCTCTATATTGATGTCGGTTACGGACCCAAACATGGTGCAGATGATTCGATTATTTATCTACGCAAAGCTGCAGATTTAGGTAATGCCAAGGCGCAGTATGAAGTACGTGAATTAATTATGAAAATAGAAGATGATGCGAGTTTACAATATAGATTGAAGATACGTAATACACTACAGGAATGTGCTGCTACTCAACAGTTTCCTAATGCAGATGCAGCACAGATGGCAGCAGCATCATATAGGAACTTAAAACAATATGATAAATCTTTATTCTATTCTCACCAAGGAACTAAAGCAGGTAAAGATTCTTCTGCACAATTATTAAGTGATGTTTTTTACGTAAAGAGTCCTAGAAGTCGTTATAAACCATGGGGGATTCCCGAGGATAAAGAACGTTCGCGCCGATATGAAATTATTTCCGACTATCTAACCCGCCGAGCACACCTCAAACCCGAACTCAACGTTCACGACCTAGACGAAATTGTCCCATTGCCTCCGGAAAAACTGCCAAGTTGGGACGGTAAAATCGCTATCCAACGCTTTGTAGAAGGCCCTGCTCCGGCAAAACCATCTGATGAACTGGTGCGCAGATTGGCGCAACAGGCAGGATTGGATCCGAATACCGGTCTGCCGAAGTAAATAAAATAGGCTGACAGGGGATAAAGCCTTAAGGTCGTCTGAAACATGGTTTTCAATAGTTGAGTTTCAAACTTGTTGAAACCGTACTTTCAGACGACCTTCATCTAAACACCAATCTTTGGGATTGCCTCCCGAGACCTTTGTAAAAATAGTCTGTTAACGAAATTTGACACATAAAAATGCACCAAAAAATTTCAATTGACTAAAATCTTCCTAATATTGAGCAAAAAGTAGGAAAAATCAGAAAGGTTTTGCATTTTGAAAATGAGATTGAGCATAAAATTTTAGTAACCTATGTTATTGCAAAGGTCTCTCCCATATGATTTGAACCAAACACACACTGTTTCAATAAAAAACAATGAAAAACAAATACATATCGTCACTTTTATCTACTATATTGGTGAGCATGCCATTGCTTACCGCATACGATGTCGGTAGGGAACTGGCAAGGTCTGCGATGGATGTTGTCAGAAATCCCCAAACAGATGCAGGCAAGCAAGTTTTGGGTTCATATGCTTACAAACATTCCAAACTCAAGAACTTAGAATTTACTTGCGTCAAAGAACAGTTTCCTTCTTTGCCACAGGAAGCAGATCAACTATACCGCTACGCCCTTTACCACGATTTTAAAAACCGCTGGCTGCCCAAACCGGGCGTACTCGACCGCTATCTGCCGTATTACCGTATTGCCGCCGCCAACGGACATTGGCAGGCAAACCTGACTTTGCAGGAAATATTGCTGAAAAGCAAAGACATCAATATCGAAACTCGAGAACGTCGTGGCGAAGGTATTTACTGGAACGAAAAGCTGATGAAAATCCTACCTGCCAGCGCACATTACTGGTGGTCGCTTTATATCGATGTCGGTTATGGTCCAAAACATGACCCTGATGATGCAATAATTTATTTACGCAAGGCTGCAGATTTGGGGAATGCCAAGGCGCAGTATGAAGTAGGTGAGCTGTTAATGAAAATACAAGATGATTCTAGTCATTCTGTTAGGTTAAAAGTAACTGACAAAATGCGGGCTTGTGCTACCAATCAAATGTATCCAGATGCTGATGCTGCGTTAATGGCAAGTGTTACAGAAAGTAGTGAGCAAAATTATAAACAGGCGTTAATTTATACTCATCAAGGAGTCAAAGCTGGTAATGATACATCTGCACATATAGCAGGAAAAGTGTTCTATAGTAAAAACCCTGATAGTCGTCATAAAAAATGGGGGATTCCTGAGGATAAAGAACGTTCTCGTCGATACGAAATTATTTCCGACTATCTGACCCGCCGAGCACACCTTAAACCCGAGCTCAACGTTCACGATCTAGACGAAATCGTCCCGCTGCCTCCGGCAAAACTGCCGAGTTGGGACGGTAAAATCGCCATCCAACGTTTTGAAGAAGGTCCGGCTCCGGCAAAACCATCCGATGAATTGGTGCGCAGATTGGCGCAACAGGCAGGATTGGATCCGAATACCGGTCTGCCGAAGTAAAGAAACCAATTCGTGCCAAAGTAGTTTGACCTTATCCAAAGGTCGTCTGAAAGTGCACTTTGATAAAGTGAAAAACACTTAAATATTTTTCAGACGACCTTGTTCTATAAGCCGTCATACTGAAATTAACTTTTATAGAGACTGACCGTAAGCAGTAATGACGTTGCACCGTTCTAAAATTCATTAACCCATTACAAGAAAACATGATGAAGCACACACCTGTACCTTACGAACGTCAGGAAATCATCCGACGTGAACGTGAGTTGGCTAAATATGCCAACACTATGGATAGTTTGTTTTGTATTCCTTTTACCAAGCAGGGTATCGGCGTCGATGCCATATTGTCGCTGATTCCTTTTGTCGGGGATATTGCCGGACTTTTGTTGACGATGAAGGCTTTTCGTATGGGGCGGGAGTTGGGCGTGCCGGATCATAAAATGCGTCCTGCCGTATATCTTGCTTTTGCCGATATGGTGCTTGGCATGATTCCTGTTGTCGGTACGCTTATTGATATTTTCTTGCAGCCGAGCCGCCGTACTTTGAAAGTTATCAATGAGCATGTGCGCAGTGAGTATGGCATCGACTACGACATACATTTGGAGCGTCCGTTTATGCACGCTGCTTTGGAGAAGAAACAACAAAAATCAGACTTTTGGCACAAGCCTGTTGCTGCTTGGTTGTATCTGCATCTGCCTGATTTTTTCGGTTTGATTGTGCTGGTGTTGATGGGTTGGATAACGGTTGTCGTAAGTAAATGGGCGTGGAGCGGTATGACTTATCTGTTTCACGCTGTTGCCGGTTGGTTTTGAATGTCTGTGATTTGAGCGGATATGCAATTTATCGGAAATGGCTTTAAATTTGTCGGGTGTGGTTGGGACTGAACTTAAATGCGTTTGGATAAATTGAAAAGGTCGTCTGAAAAATCGATATTTGATTTTTCAGACGACCTTTTTGCAAGGTGAGAACTATTGTAGAAAATGGGATGGGGAACGTGAGAAATTTAGTTGAACCAAAAACGGAAGACTAAATAGAACACTAAAGCCAATACGCCCGCCCATACGATAACCATAAATCCGGCGACAGCGCGACCGAGTCGGTAAACGGGGTTTTTGCGTTCGTCTTCCAAAAGCGGATTGGGGGTGTTACGTTGTTCTTCAGACATGGTTATCTCGGTTGTGAATGGGTGGCAAAAGCGTAAGGGTACGCCGATGGGCGGGAAGATTCAAGCAGGGCGGTTTAATTTTCTCCGAACTCAAAAACATCGTCTTCGTCCCAACTGCTTTTGAGCGCGGCGTGGATGGTGTCCATGTCGAATCCGCGATAGGCGAGGAAACGCGCTTGTTTTTGTTTGTCTTTCAAATCGGCGGCGGGCTGTTTGAATTTTTTGCGCAACACGGCGACTGCGGTTTGCAGTTCGTGCGCTTTGTCGGGCATGAATTCACGGCTGAGGGTTTCGTCTATGCCTTGCTGCGCCAATGCCTGTTTCAGACGCAGCGAACCGTGTTGGCGGCTTTTGCTGTGGATGTAGGCTTCGGCGTAGCGTTGGTCGGATTGCCAGTTGCGTTCGGCAAATTCGTCCAACACGTTTTCCAATTCTTCTTCGCTTTCGGCATACGGGGCGAGCTTGCGCTTGAGTCCGACACGGCTGATTTCCTGTCGGGAAAGAATGTCCATCGCGCGGGCGCGCAGGGATTTTTGGGGTTTCATGCAGAGGTCGTCTGAAAAGGTCGATTCGTGGGTCAGATTCTTGAATCTGACTTTAGGGGTCGGATAGAGGAGAGATAAGAAACTTTCATTCCGTCATTCTTTTTGTTCGGGAATAACGAATCTTTTTATTTCCACTGCTCTATTTTCAGACGACCTTTGAAGCAGGAATAAACGTCTGAAAACAAGGATGTCGGTTACTCGTCGTCTTCTGCTTTTTTCGGCCGTAAGTTTTCGTAGATTTCGGGCAACGAGCCGATAATCCAGTCGGGCTTGGTCGCTTTGTCTTGTGAGAGCAGGGTCATGTCGCCGTAGCCGAAGGTTACGCCGACGCTGAGGCAGCCTGCGGCTTTGGCAGCGATGATGTCATTGCGGGAGTCGCCGACCATAATCATGTTGGCAGGATCAATGCCCAAGACTTCGGCGGCGTGTTGCAGCGGCAACGGGCTGGGTTTCTTTTCGGGCAGGCTGTCGCCGCCGAGAATCAGGCTGAAGTAGTCGGCAAGTCCGAGCTGTTTTAAGAGTTCGACAGCGAGGATTTCGTTTTTGTTGGTGATGACCACCAGCGGGATGCCCAGCGATTTGAGCAATGCCAGTCCGGCTTCGGTTTCGGGGTAGGGACGGGTGAAGTCACTCAAGTGGTCGCGGTAGTATTTCATGTAGAACACGAAGCCTTTTTCCCACAAATCAGGCGCGGCTTCTTGGTCGCGGTCGTTGGTGATGACGCGGTGGACGAGTTTGCCGATGCCGTCGCCGACGTAGCTTTCTACCGTTTTAGCGGGCAGCGGCTCCATGCCGAGATATTCGCGCATGGCTTCGGCTGCGGCGGCAAGGTCGGGGACGGAATCGCATAATGTGCCGTCCAAATCAAAGGCGGCGGCTTGGACGTGTTCGATGGCGGCGGTCATGATGTGTTTTGCTCGTAGATGAAAGAGGCGCGTATTTTAACATCGATTCGGCGGGCAGGCTTGGAAGCTGCTGATGCTGGTTTGGTGTTTGGTTTGCAGCGGGTGACTTTTATAGTGGATTAACTTTAAACCAGTACGGCGTTGCCTCGCCTTGCCGTACTATCTGTACTGTCTGCGGCTTCGTCGCCTTGTCCTGATTTAAAGTTAATCCACTATATTCGGAAGCGGCATACTAAGAGTAATGAAATAGAGTTACAGCTTAAATATTCCAATAAATTAATTTAGAAACTTTACAAGAAAAATACTTGCCTAAAATTTTATTTTCATGGATAATCCGATTCGTTAGCTGGTTCGAGTAGTCAGTTAATAGTTTCTCCTCTATTTCTCCTTTGTAGACTTGGCACACATTCAGTTGGATGTGTGCATTTTTTTGTTTGCAGGTTTGGTAGGGTGTTCTTTGATTGGGTGGGTGAGAGGTGTGTTTGAATACGCCAAAGCATTTTGTTTGATGGTGTTTTTGCGTTTGTGTAAGTGGGATTTAAAAAAAGGTCGTCTGAACGTTATAAACTTTCAGACGACCTTTTTTGATGTAGTTAAATCACTCTAAGTCTAACACAGCCGTTTCTTTGACTTCTTCCATAACGACATAGCTGCGGCTTTCCGCTGCCGCAGGCAGGTGCAGCAGGATATTGCCCAACATATCTCGATAAGCCGCCATATTGGGCAGGCGGACTTTAATCAGGTAATCGTATTCGCCAGACACAAGATGACATTCCAAAATTTGCGGAATACGCATGATTTCACGGCGGAAATCTTCAAAAATATTGCCCGATTTGGAACGCAGCTTCAGTTCGACAAAGACCAGCAGGCTTTGCCCGAGTTGGTGCGGGTTGAGGCGGGCATGATAGCCGGTAATGAAATTGTCGCGCTCAAGGCGGCGGACGCGTTCGGTAACCGGAGTGGTGGATAATCCGACTTTTTCTGCCAACTCCGTCATGGGTGTGCGGGCATTTTGCTGAAGGATTTTCAGGATTTTCAGGTCGGTTTTGTCTAATTCTTTCATCGCGGAGTTTCTTTCAACTGAGCTGAAACGCATCGTTTAGGCAGATGGATAACGCAGGGCAGGGCAGTACAAAGCCGCCCTTGTTTTAAGTTGCCCCACTATATCTTTAAAGCGACTGAAAAGAAAGTCAGTCAGCGGGCAATGGCATTGCGCTTTTGCGGTATCGGGGCAAACAGGTCGTCTGAAAACGGTTTTGTCCGTAGTCGTAGTACCTTAATAGGCGGGAAAACAAGGAAGGGCGGATTCTAATGGAGGAACGCCTCTTCCGCAATGTGAGTCACTGAATCTAAAAGAAAAGGTCGTCTGAAACGAAATAGGCGGCAATGTGGCGCGGATTGGTTTTCAGTTAAAATACCGCCTGTTTCATATAGCATTTCGCCATCATCGCTCGACAACCGATAAGGCGGCTTTTTTCAAGGGAGGGGCTATGCCCGTAGATTCCTTTTTCTATCTTTTGCTCCTCACCGGATTTTGCGCCGGACTGATGGACGCGGCGGTTGGCGGCGGCGGGTTGTTGCAAATTCCCGGACTATTCAACTTACTGCCAATTTCTACGCCTGTCGCTTCGGTGATGGGCGTGAATAAGTTTGCCTCCTGCTGCGGGACGGTTACTGCCACGGGGCAATATCTGCGCAAAATCCCCGTGCCGTGGAAAATGCTGCTGCCCGCCGCCGTGCTGGCGTTTGCCGCTTCCTATCTGGGCGCGAAAGCCGTGGTCTTTTTTCCCGTGCAATATATGAAACCGGCGATGCTGGTCATCATGATTGCCATGTGTGTTTATACCTTTATCAAAAAAGATTTGGGGCAGACGGTGCGCACCGAGAAGCTGACGCGCCGCGAAACCTTATGGGGCTTGTTTTTTGGTGCATTAATCGGGTTTTACGACGGGATTTTCGGACCGGGAACGGGCAGCCTTTTGGCTTTCGTGTTCGTCCGTTTTTACGGCTACGATTTTCTGACGGCAAACGCATCGGCAAAAGTCATCAACTCGACCACCAATCTCGCCGCGCTGACGTTTTTCATCCCGCAAGGGCATGTTGTTTGGGCGTGGGCAATCCCGCTTGCGCTGGCGAATTTGTGCGGCGGCGTGGTCGGCGCGAGATTGGCGATACGCGGCGGCACCCAGTTTCTACGTTATGGATTTATGGTGTTGCTGTGCCTGACCATAGGCAAATTTGCTTGGGATTTGATTCGATAAAAGAGGGCGTGCCGTAGGCAGGATTTGCCCCCCGAAAGCGTTTCAGACGACCTTTGTATGTTAAAATCCGTCATCTTTCAGCATATGACCGATAGAGGGAAAACATGGCAGGCAACACTTTCGGACAACTCTTCACCGTTACCACCTTTGGCGAAAGCCACGGCGCAGGTTTGGGCTGCATCATCGACGGCTGTCCTCCCGGACTGGCATTGACCGAATCAGACATCCAAGCCGACCTCGACCGGCGCAAACCCGGCACCAGCCGCCACGTTACCCAACGCCGCGAGGCCGACCAAGTCGAAATCCTCTCCGGCGTCTTCGAAGGCAAAACCACAGGCACACCCATCGCCCTCTTAATCCGCAATACCGACCAACGCAGCAAAGACTATGGTAACATCGCCACCAGCTTCCGTCCCGGTCATGCCGACTATACCTACTGGCACAAATACGGCACGCGCGATTACCGCGGTGGCGGCAGAAGCTCCGCCCGCGAAACCGCCGCCCGCGTTGCCGCCGGAGCCGTCGCCAAAAAATGGCTGAAAGAAAAATTCGGCACGGAAATCACCGCCTACGTCACCCAAGTCGGTGAAAAAGAAATTCAGTTTGAAGGCTACGAGTACATTTCCCAAAATCCCTTCTTCGCCGCCAACCAAAGCCAAATCGCCGAGCTGGAAAACTATATGGACAGCGTGCGCAAATCGTTGGATTCCGTCGGCGCGAAACTGCATATCGAAGCGGCCAACGTCCCCGTCAGTTTGGGTGAACCCGTTTTCGACCGCCTCGATGCCGAAATCGCCTACGCCATGATGGGCATCAACGCCGTCAAAGGCGTGGAAATCGGCGCAGGCTTCGGTAGCGTCGTCCAGCGTGGCAGCGAACACGGCGACGAACTTACCCCGCAAGGCTTCTTGTCCAACCACTCAGGCGGCATCCTCGGCGGCATTAGCACCGGACAAGACATCCACGTCAACATCGCCATCAAACCCACCAGTTCCATCGCCACACCGCGCCGCAGCATAGACATCAACGGCAACCCCGTCGAACTCGCCACCCACGGCAGACACGACCCCTGCGTCGGCCTGCGCGCCGCCCCCATCGCCGAAGCCATGCTCGCGCTCGTGCTTATCGACCACGCCCTACGCCATCGTGCACAAAATGCCGACGTAGTTGTTGATACGCCAGACATCACCAAGCAGCATAGATAAAATTGAAAGAGGTCGTCTGAAAACAAACATGGCGGATTGTGCCGAACATTTTCAGACGACCTTTCTCAACGCCTATTGAGATAAGTGTGCCAGACTGTCCGCAAAATAAACATTTACAATCGAACATTCGCAAAAAAACTTAGCCAAAACACAGGCTTTATACTAAAATACCGCCATTACCGTGCCATAGCGAAACGCACGGCTTTATTTTAGAGGAATACAAACGACATGACACAAGAAACCGCTTTGGGCGCAGCTTTGAAATCCGCCGTCCAAACCATGAGCAAGAAAAAACAGACCGACATGATTGCCGACCACATCTACGGCAAATACGACGTCTTCAAACGATTCAAACCGCTGGCCGTCGGTATCGACCAAGACCTTGTTGCCGCATTGCCCCAATACGATCCTGCCCTGATCGCCCGCGTCCTCGCCAACCATTGCCGCCGTCCCCGCTACCTCAAAGCCTTGGCGCGCGGTGGAAAACGTTTTGATTTGAACAACCGCTTCAAAGGCGAAGTCAGCGCGGAAGAACAAGCCATCGCCCAACAGCATCCGTTCGTCCAACAGGCTCTGGCAGAACAAGCCGAGCGTCAAGCCGCCAAACAGGCAGCACAAACTGAGGCAGTAGAAGCCGAACAAGTCGGCGCAGCAACCGAAACTGAAGAAGCGGCACAAAACAACGCTGAATAATACTGCATGATTTTAAAAGGTCGTCTGAAAACGGATTTTCTGTTTGAACTGCACCCCAAAAGTTGGACACATACCCTCCAACCACCAAGGTGCAGTTTTTTTATGAGCAAATATACATTACACTTTAAATACCAAGCCGTACTCCACTACCTGCATATACGCAGCCAA
>NZ_CALNWV010000052.1:0-15272 GCF_940793045.1 Neisseria sp. Marseille-Q2251 | reverse complement strand
GTATCGTTCGTCTTGGGTCAGTTGTGTGTAGCTCATGGCAATCTTTCTTGCAGGAAAGGCCGTATGCTACCGCATACTGGCCTTTTTCTGTTATGGAAAGTTGCACTTCAAATGCGAATCCGCCGTCATCTGAAAACAGGTTTTATGGTTTTCAGACGACCTTTTGCTTTGGTGCGCTTTTTAATTTTTTGTATTCGGCTATTATCTGTGTCAAATGGTGACGGCGATATATGGCGGGTTGATACTGAGATTTTTAGCTTCTATCGGATAGATTGAGAAAAGAAGAGGTATAAAAGGATTCTTGAGGAAAATCTAGGTCGTCTGAAAGGATAGATTGTGGCAAAGTGCAAAGAAAATAGATCTCGATTTTTCAGACGACCTTTGTATCAACGTTAATCCGACAAAATAAAAACCCCGCTGGGAAGCGGGGTTTTTGGGGTGTTTCGATTAAGGCTTAGCGTAGCCGTGTACGCCGTTGTATGGAGAAGGAATCCAACCTTCATCCACTGCAGGACGCTCGCCTTGACCTTCAATTGTTTGACCCGGAGCAACTTGTTTGGTAACAACGCTGCGGATTTTCACGTCAACGCGACGATCAGGCTCGATACATGCGATCAGAGCAGAACGTTTTTTGGCTTTAGATACTTTTTTGCCCAGTCTTGAAACTTCGGCTTCACAAGTAGCAGTCATTTGAGCTTGAGATTCGCCCAAGCCGGCTGCGGAGATCTTGTTGGAAGGAACACCGCGGTTAACTAGGTAGTTGGCAACTACGTTAGCACGACGCTCAGACAGGTTTTGGTTGTACTCTTCAGAACCCATGAAGTCGGTGTGACCTTCAACACGTACGGTTTGTACGTTTTCGTTGCTCAGGCGTTGAGCCAAGCTGTTCAGGTTTTCTTGAGCTTCAGGACGCAGGATGTCTTTGTCGAAGCCGAACAGGGTTTTCGCAGACAGGGAAACAGTTTCGTCAACGTATTCGGGAGCTTGTTGAACTGCGGCTACCGCTTCGCGGTCACCACATTCGACACGACCTTGGGTTTCTTTGTCGAAGTAGCTGTTTTTCCAGCACTCGCCGTAGTTGTTACGGACGACTTCTTGAGATTGGCTGCTTACGGTGTAGCCGTGTTTGGTGTGCGCTTCACTTGCCATTGCAGTGCCTGAAGCAACCAATGCAACGAACAATGCGCTTAATTTCAGCTGTTTGGTCATTTTATTCCCTCATCAAAATTGTTATGCGGCGGATACAGGAAGCAGCCGCAGCAAATTACCAATATACAGGCCGCAGCATAAAACAGCGGCAAATCGGATATATCAGTTTGCACTATAAAGAAGCATGGCACAGACTGTCAATACTCGATGCCTTGATAAAAACATGAAACTGCTTGCCTCCTAATGGTGAATCATGCCTAAAAATCAAGCTTGTGTCATTTATTTATCAGGAAATTCGGGTCTGTTTCTATTTGCAGTTGCGGAAACGCAACAAGAGTTTGCGTGCTGTAAAGACGGTTTTCATAGTTTATATGTATAGTTTTATTGAAAACAAAAACTTCCTTGTGTGTTTTTTGGATATCCGACAAATCCGGCAAAATATGTTAAATTATGTGCCGCTTGTCGTATAAAACATACAAACACAATACAACCGGACTACCTATGAAATTACAGCAATTGCGGTATGCATTGGAGGTGTACCGCCATAATTTGAATGTATCTGAGGCTGCGGATGCGCTATTTACTTCGCAACCGGGTATTTCCAAGCAAATCCGCCTTTTGGAAGAAGAACTGGGGGTGCAGATTTTTATACGCAGCGGCAAGCGTGTGGTGTCTGTTTCCCAACCGGGTAAGGCGGTGTTGGAAATTTCGGAACGGATTTTGCGCGATGTCCAAAATATTAAGAATATCGGCAGCGAGTTTACCGATCACGACAGCGGTGCTCTGACGATTGCGACGACGCATACGCAGGCACGCTATGCGCTGCCTTTGATTGTGGCGGATTTTGTGAAGCGTTACCCAAGGGTCAATCTGACGATCAAGCAGGGGAGCCCTGCTGCTATTGCGCAAATGGTCAGTAATGGCGAGGCGGATATTGCGATTGTGACGGAGCGGATTGACGATCATCCCGAACTGAGCAAGTTGACGTGTGATGAATGGAACCATGCGGTCATCGTGCCGAAAGAGCATCCTTTGTTGGAATGTATGAATCCTTTAAGTATTGAGGATTTGGCTTCGTTTCCTTTGATTACTTACGAATTTGCATTTAATCAGGGCAGCAGTATTGCGCGTGCTTTTAATAAGGCGCATTTGGATAATCCGGATGTGGTGTTGTCGGCAGCGGATACGGATGTGTTGAAGACTTATGTCCGACTGGGGCTTGGTGTCGGATTGATGGCGAAGATGGCATTTGATCCGGAGAAAGATTCGGATTTGGAATTGGTCGATGCGGCGCATCTGTTTGAGCCTTCGCCCATTTGGATGGCGGTACGCTCGGATACTTATCTTCGCGGTTATACCTACGATTTTATCGAAATGTTCTCGCCGAAGCTGACGCGGGATGTGGTGGATCGTATTCTTTATACGCCGGTGGTCGAAGATTTCTCTATTTGATTTTGGATATGGCAAGAGGTCGTCTGAAAAGCAGAAATGTTTTTCAGACGACCTTTTTTAGTGCGGTTGATATTGGCCGGGGGCTTTGAAATTCAATGTGAGACCTTTGCAAAATTCCCCAAAACCCCCTAAATTCCCATCAAGACATTTAGGGGATTTTCCATGAGCACCTTCTTCCGGCAAACCGCCCAAGCCATGATCGCCAAACACATCGACCGCTTCCCACTGTTGAAGTTGGATCAAGTGATTGATTGGCAACCGATCGAACAGTACCTGAATCGTCAAAGAACCCGTTACCTTAGAGACCACCGCGGCCGTCCTGCCTATCCCCTGTTGTCCATGTTCAAAGCCGTCCTGCTCGGACAATGGCACAGCCTCTCCGATCCCGAACTCGAACACAGCCTCATCACCCGCATCGATTTCAACCTATTTTGCCGTTTTGACGAACTGAGCATCCCCGATTACAGCACCTTATGCCGCTACCGCAACTGGCTGGCGCAAGACAACACCCTGTCCGAACTGCTGGAACTGATTAACCGCCAACTGACCGAAAAAGGCCTAAAAATAGAGAAAGCATCCGCCGCCGTCATTGACGCCACCATTATTCAAACCGCCGGCAGCAAACAGCGTCAGGCCATAGAAGTCGATGACGAAGGACAAGTCAGCGGCCAAACCACACCGAGCAAAGACAGCGATGCCCGCTGGACAAAGAAAAACGGCCTCTACAAACTCGGTTACAAACAACATACCCGCACCGATGAGGAAGGCTATATCGAGAAACTGCACATCACCCCCGCCAATACCCATGAGTGCAACCATCTGTCGCCTTTGTTGGAAGGTCTGACCGAAGATACGACCGTCTATGCCGATAAAGGCTACGACAGTGCGGAAAACCGGCAACATCTGGAAGACCATCAGTTGCTGGACGGCATTATACGCAAAGCCCACCGCAACCGTCCGCTGACGGAAGCACAAACCAAACGCAACCGATATTTGTCGAAGACCCGTTATGTGGTCGAACAGAGCTTTGGTACGCTGCACCGTAAATTCCGCTATGCCCAGGCAGCCTATTTCGGGCTGATTATAGTGGATTAAATTTAAATCAGGACAAGGCGACGAAGCCGCAGACAGTACAAATAGTACGGTAAGGCAAGGCAACGCCGTACTGGTTTAAATTTAATCCACTATACTTTCCCATCCAACCCAACAACAGACCACCCATGAAGTTTCTCAAAAAACTATGCGAACGAATTCTTGACTGGCTCGTCACTAGCAACATGGTGGGCTATGTGATATTGCTGGTCGGTTCCATTATTCTCGGACTGTTATTCGGCGGAGAAATAATTCTGGATAAAGTCCTTGGTCGTGTGAATAAGCCCTGGCACATTACTATCGGCTTCTTTTTAGCGTTGGTTACGCTCTTTGCAATTTGGCTTATAGAAGAAGGTTTAGCCGAGCAGACGTTTAAATTCAAACGGCGCGACAAATATCTGTGCGGCGCAATCGGCGGTTTGGTCAGCGCGCTACTGATCAAAGGGACGTGGCAGGCAGCCTTGGTGGGATTGTCAATCGGCATACTGCTGGCGGCGTTGATGAGATGGTTGAAATACTTTTTTCGAAATATGAATTGAACAGAGAATCCCTTTTCAGACGACCCTTTGCACCCAATCCTTTGAAATTTCTCACGAAACTGTGTAACCGATTTTAGAATTGGTTCACTATCTTTGCCACAGGCATACTGCTACCGAACAATCGTCATAATAGGGAACCTTTTTCACTGCTCGGCGTAAGGCTTCCAACTTATCAGGCAACGACGGGGAAGCGTTCCATAATGTTTCCAAGCGTTCATGGGATAGCGCGTCGTGCAGACCGTCAGAACAAACCAAAACTGCCTCGCCTCTTTGCAAGATCAAAGAATCGGTAAAAATTTTAAAATGGGTTTCTTCATCATCCGCAATCAGGCAGTGCGCCAAAGCATAGTACATATCGGCGTATTCTGTATCTGCCCGCGCTTCCCCCTGCTCGATTAAATCCGCCAACACAGTGTGGTCATGGCTTACCTGCCGCCAGCGACCTTCAGCAGATATATGGTAAACGCGACTGTCACCGACATTGCAGATGCGGCACAAACCGTCCGCCTCGACTATTGCTGAAGCAAACGTCGAGGACGAGCCGAAATATTCATCGGCAAGCGTGTCGCAGAAGCTGCCGTGCAGCCTTCTCAGGAAACGCCCTTCTGCATCGCCCTCGCGCACGAAGGCGTCCAACCAAAACCGGCTGGCGAGATGCGCGGCGGGGCTGCTGGATACGCCGTCTGCCACTGCCAGCTGCACGGCATCGTCCGCCTCGGACAAACGGGTTTTGTGCAGCCTGACCTGACGCACCGCCGTGCCGTCAAACAAGGCATCCTGATTGCGTGCTTTACCGGCACCGACCATTTGAAAATAAGCAAGCTGAAACATGGTTATCCTGACAACCTCATCCTGATTTAAATGAATCCACTTCGGCGCACTTTTCGCAAAAAAATTTCATCGCCCAAGCCCCTTGTTCATCAGCGACAGTATATATCAATCATGCTGATGCACTTAACCGGCTGAAATTTCTGACGACAGGTCGTCTGAAAACGCAGAAACCCATTTTTCAGACGGCCTGACTTTGCCAAAGCAATTGATTTTATGTAAACTGGAAACTTCTTGTCGGAGTGCTGCTTGTTCCTGCAAACAGCTGAGACCGCGCCAGCGGAATCCGTAGAACCTGTCGGGGTAATGCCTGCGTAGGAAACAAGCTGTCAAACGCCTTTTCAGGCTTCCGTTCCCTTTCCCGCATTTCCCGCCATTCGGTGGATTCCGCTTCCGTCTTGTCTTTCGTCCTCCCGACTGCCCAAATACTACAAAGGAATTCACCATGCCCCGTATCGCCATTCTCGGCGGCGGCCTCTGCGGCCGTCTGACTGCCTTACAACTTGCAGAACAAGGTTTATCGGTTGCCCTCTTTGACAAAGGCGGGCGCAAAGGCGAACACGCCGCCGCTTATGTTGCCGCCGCCATGCTCGCGCCTGCTGCGGAAGCGGTCGAAGCTACGCCTGAAGTCATCAAACTGGGCAGACAGAGCATTCCGCTTTGGCGCAACATCAAAGGTCGTCTGAAAACGCCGACCATGATGCAGGAAAACGGCAGCCTAATCGTGTGGCACGGGCAGGACAAACCTTTATCTAACGAATTTGTCCGCCATCTCAAACGCGGCGGCGTGGCGGATGACGAAATCGTCCGTTGGCGCACCGACGACATCGCCGAACGCGAACCACAGCTCGGCGGACGTTTTTCAGACGGCATCTACCTGCCGACCGAAGGCCAGCTTGACGGGCGGCAGATGCTGTCTGCACTTGCCGATGCTTTGGATGGGCTGAACGTCCCTTGCCATTGGGAACACGAATGCGCCCCCGAAGACCTTCAAGCCCAATACGACTGGCTGATCGACTGCCGCGGCTACGGCGCAAAAACTGCATGGAACCAACCTCCCGAACACACCAGCACCTTGCGTGGCATACGCGGCGAAGTGGCGCGGGTTTACACACCCGAAATCACGCTCAACCGCCCCGTGCGCCTGCTCCATCCGCGTTACCCGCTCTACATCGCTCCGAAAGAAAACCACGTTTTCGTTATCGGCGCGACCCAAATCGAAAGCGAAAGCCAAGCCCCCGCCAGCGTACGTTCCGGGCTGGAACTCTTGTCCGCGCTCTATGCAGTCCACCCCGCCTTCGGCGAAGCCGACATCCTCGAAATCGCCACCGGACTGCGCCCCACGCTCAACCACCACAATCCCGAAATCCGTTACAGCCGCGCCCGGCACCTGATTGAAATCAACGGCCTTTTCCGCCACGGTTTCATGATTTCCCCCGCCGTAACCGCAGCTGCCGTCAGATTGGCAGTCGCCCTGTTTGACGGAAAAAACGCGCCCGAACGTGATGAAGAAAGCGGTTTGGCGTATATTGAAAAATAAGTTTGAGGTCGTCTGAAAACGTCACGGCATAGGTTTTACAGCAAATCGGCACGCCCCGACACCAGCCTGTATGAATATAATACGGCAAGGCGCGTCAACGCCGTATCGTCATCGATCTACCTATATTGCTCATCGACGAAAGGTTTCCAATGAATCTGAAATCCCTGTATTTACTGCCTGCGCTCTTACTCGCCCACTCCGCCGCCCTTGCCGCGCCCAAGATTTCAGACGACCCCAAACCGCGTTCTGCCGAAAAAATCGTTTATTTCAAACAAAACGGCAAATTCGGTGCGAAAACCGCAAGCGGCAAAATCATCGTCCCTGCGCAATACAACTGCGAATTTATGTGCGAACACGGTGAAACTGCCGATGGCGAGTTACTGTTTCTGGACGGCAGCCGAGAAATTCGGGGCAAAGTTGCCTATTCGCCGTTTTTCCTGCATTCGCGGCAGGGCAAGTTTTTATATCAGCCGATGATGTACGACGCGGCGGCAGACTATTTTTCGGAAGGCAAACGCCGCTATGTTTCCAAAGACGGCAAGGTCGGTTTTGCCGACCGCGCGGGCAACTTGATCACTCCCGCCCAACACGATTGGGCAGGACAGTTTGAATACGGCTATGCCGCATTTTGCGACGGCTGTCGAGAAGTACGCGTGGACGAAGAATACACCGCCGTACAGGGTGGCACTTGGGGCATGATGGACGCGCGCGGTAATACCGTTGCGCCCGGCGACACCCGCCGTGCCGCTTCCGACATCGAACGAAACGGCAAATTTTATCCGCACCCGTTTGCCTACACCGCCGCCGAACGCGATATTTTGCAACGCATCAACCGCTACAAAAACCTGATTGTCGGACTGGCAGCAGTTTCCTATTCGCCATACAAAACTGCCGAAGAACGCGTTGCTTACCGCTTTGAAATCGTGTCGCAGCCCGTGCAAGGCTATCCGTATTACGAAATCGTCCTGTTTGACGACAAAGGCAACACCGTTGAAGGCGAACGCTTTCTCGCCGGCGCCGACGGCAAACGGCTCTACGCCCTACCTGTTGGAGAAGAAAAACCTCAGCTACTGGAAACCCACCTGCGCCACGATATCCGCAGCACACTTGCCGAACAACCCAAAAGACAGAAAAGCGGCTCTTGGAACGACAACCCGTTTCGCTTGAAAGATTATCCCGAAGCAAAAGCCTTGTTGAAACGCAGGAAATGAGTTTCAGACGACCTCGTCAGATAGCTATACCACTCTACTCACTTTATTAAACAATAAAACAAAAAGGAAACGTCATGATTGAACAAGTAATAGGAAACCTGTCAGGTATATTTTGGATTTTCCTGCTCGTCATTCCCCTACTTTTTTTGAAAGCGCTGCTCCAAAATCCCAAAGTAAAAGGACGCATAGGCGAACGGGCAGTCCGTTCAGTAATCGGAAAAGATTTGGATGAAGAAACCTATATCGAATTTCACGATTTGATTATTCCGTCACGCAGCGGCACGACGCAAATCGACCATATCTATGTTTCGGTTTTCGGGATATTTGTCATAGAAACCAAAAATTACACAGGTTGGATTTTCGGCAGCGAGAAGCAATCGAAATGGACGCAAGTCGTCTATAAGCAGAAACACTACTTTCAAAATCCGTTGCGCCAAAATTACGCACACATCAAAGCATTATCCGAACTGCTGCAACTGCCGGAAGAAAAATTTCATTCAATGGTGGTTTTTCTCGGTGATTGCGAATTGAAAACGCAAATGCCGCCGAATGTCTGCCGTATCAGACAGGCAGCATCCTATATTAGACGTTTTCAGACGACCTTATTGCTGCCTCAGGAAATAGAAGCGGCAACTGCCGTGCTGTCTTCAAATGAATACCAAGCCGACGGCGAAAAACTGCGGGCGCATACCGAACGCCTGCAGGAACGCCATCAGCGATAACTTAAAAGGACACCCCATGACCTTCCCGCCCCTAAAATCCCCGCTCAAATTCTACGCTGTCGTTCCCACCGCCGATTGGGTGGAGCGCATGGTCAAAGCAGGTGCCGACACGGTGCAACTGCGCTGCAAAACCTTGTACGGCGATGAATTAAAACGCGAAATCGCCCGCTGCGTCGCCGCCTGTCGGGGCAGCCGCACGCAGCTTTTCATCAACGACCACTGGCGCGAGTCGATAGAAGTGGGCGCATACGGCGTACATCTCGGACAGGAAGACATGGACACCGCCGACCTTGCCGCCATCGCCGCCGCTGGTTTGCGTTTGGGTTTAAGTACGCACTCCGTCGCCGAACTCGACCGCGCCCTGTCCGTACATCCCAGCTACGTCGCCAGCGGCGCGATTTTCCCGACCACGACCAAGCAAATGCCCACCGCCCCGCAAGGCTTGGAAAAACTGCGCGAATATGTGAAACAGGCAGGTAGCACGCCTGTCGTCGCCATCGGCGGCATCGATTTGAACAACGCCGAAGATGTGCTGGCAACCGGCGTTTCCTCACTCGCCGTCGTCCGTGCCGTTACCGAAGCGGAAAATCCCGAAGCGGTGGTTAAAGCGTTTCAGGCTTTGTGGGATGAATAAGGTCGTCTGAAAGCCAAATTTCAGACGACCTGCTCAATTAGGATATTCGATTGCTAGGATATTCGATTGCCGTCATTTCGGATGCTATACAGGCAGAAGCGGGTATAACGGCGCAAAGAATAATCGGCGAATTCAGTTGTCCCAGCCTTCCACCACCAGTTTGCCAATCATATCTCCGCGTTCCAGCATCTCATGTGCGCGGCGCAGGTTGGCGGCATTGATGCCGTGCAGGATTTGGGTGGCGGTCGGGCGGATGATGCCTTCGTCCACCAGCCGCGCGGTTTCGGCCAGGATTTCGCCCTGCCGTTCGATGTCTGCCGTTTCGCGCAGCGGACGGGTAAACATAAATTCCCAATGCAACGACAGGCTTTTGCCTTTGAGCGGGTTCACGTCCAACGTTTCGGGATCGTCAATCAGTGCGATTCTGCCTTGCGGGGCGATGAGTTCCACGATTTGCGGCAGATGGCGGTCGGTATGGTTGGTGGAAAAAACAAACGACGGCGCGCCGATATTTAACGCGGCAACCCGTTCCGCCATGTTTTCATGATGGTTGATGACGAAATCCGCGCCCAGTTCCTTCACCCACGCGCGGCTTTCGGGGCGGGAAGCGGTGGCGATGACCTGAATGTCGGTCAGCTTTTTCAGCAACTGGATGGCAAGCGAGCCGACCCCGCCTGCGCCGCCGATTAAGAGCAGCGCATTGGCGCCGCCTGCCACGGGTTTGTTCACGTCCAAGCGGTCGAACAGCGTTTCCCATGCGGTAATCGCTGTCAGCGGCAGCGCGGCGGCTTGGGCAAAATCCAGCGAACGCGGCTTTTTGGCGGCAATGCGCGCGTCCACCGCTTGTAATTGAGCGTTCGAACCTTGGCGGTTGATGGCGCCCGCGTAATACACTTCGTCGCCGACTTTGAAATTCCGCACTTCGCTGCCGACCGCCTGAACAATGCCTGCCGCGTCGTAACCCAATACGCGGTACTGCCCTGCCGCAGGCGTATGCGCCGCCCGAACTTTCACATCGACAGGATTGACTGAAACCGCCTGCACGGCAACCAAAATATCGTGCGGCCGCAGTTCGGGTTCGGGCAGATTGATGTTGAGCAGGGCGTCAGGGTTGGAAACGGGCAAAGGGCGGTTGAAACCGATGGCTTTCATAAGGTTCTCCTGTTAGGTCGTCTGAAAGCGTGTATCATGCACCCGAAGTACACCATTAACAAGAACGCACTTATTTTTCATATAGTTACATAAAGGATACTGCCATGCCCCGCACACCGCACCCAAGCTACGACTGCGCCGAAGGCTGCTCGGTGGAAGCCGCGCTTTCCGTTATCGGCGGCAAATGGAAAGGCACGATACTCTACCGTCTGCACACGGACGGCACGCTGCGCTTCAACCAAATCCGCCGCATCCTGCCCGATGTGTCTCAACGCACGCTGACCGCGCAACTGCGCGCATTGGAGGCCGACGGCATCATTTTGCGTACTGTGTATCCCGAAGTCCCGCCACGAGTGGAATACCGCCTGACCGACTACGGCAAAACGCTTGCGCCCGTGCTGACGGCATTGAAGGAATGGGGCGACGGGTTCAAGCAGGAACAGGCGCATCGCGAATAAAGAAACTTACCTACGAAATATCGAGAAACCATGAACATCATCTTAAACGGCGAACCCGCCGAACTTCACGGCACGACCGTTGCCGACCTCATCGCCCAAACCGCGCCGCAAAAGCCCTTTGCCGTCGCCGTGAATACCGGATTTGTCGCCAAAGGCGCGTATGCGGAAACGGTTTTGAACGAAAACGACAAAGTCGATATTGTGCGCCCCGTAGTTGGCGGATAAGCTGTTTTACCTTTTCAGACGACCCCTGTCCCCAAAAACAACCTTACAAAGGAACCCATCATGCTCACCCTATACGGAGAAACTTTCCCTTCACGGCTGCTGCTCGGCACGGCGGCCTACCCGACGCCCGAAATCCTCAAACAATCCGTCCAAACCGCCCGACCCGCGATGATTACCGTCTCGCTGCGCCGCGCGGGAAGCGGCGGCGAGGCGCACGGTCAGGGGTTTTGGTCGCTTTTGGAAGAAATCGGTATCCCGGTGCTGCCGAACACCGCCGGCTGCCAAAGCGTGCAGGAAGCGGTAACGACGGCGCAGATGGCGCGCGAAGTGTTTGAAACCGATTGGATCAAACTCGAGCTCATCGGCGACGACGACACGTTGCAGCCCGACGTCTTCCAGCTCGTCGAAGCGGCGGAAATCCTGATTAAAGACGGCTTCAAAGTGCTGCCTTATTGCACCGAAGACCTGATTGCCTGCCGCCGCCTGCTTGACGCGGGCTGTCAGGCATTGATGCCGTGGGCGGCGCCGATCGGCACGGGTTTGGGCGCGGTTCACGCCTATGCGCTGAACGTCCTGCGCGAACGCCTGCCCGACACGCCGCTGATTATCGACGCGGGCTTGGGTTTGCCCTCGCAGGCGGCGCAAGTGATGGAATGGGGTTTTGACGGCGTATTGCTGAACACCGCCGTTTCCCGCAGCGGCGACCCCGTCAACATGGCACGCGCCTTCGCACTCGCCGTCGAATCCGGACGGCTGGCATTTGAAGCTGAACCGGTCGAAGCACGAACCAAAGCCCAAGCCAGTACGCCAACCGTGGGGCAGCCGTTTTGGCATTCGGCGGAATATTGATGGATACTGTATTGACGGTATGCAAAAAGGTCGTCTGAAAATGTTCAGACGACCTTTTGTCCTTTGCCGAACTCTTTTAATCGGACAATTCCGCTTTCGATTCTTTATCTGCTTTCGCCGACCAATAAGATGCGAGCAGCGAGCCGGAAATGTTGTGCCACACGCTGAACAGCGCGCTGGGTACGGCAACGACAGGGGTTGCGGCAAAATGCGTGGCCGCCAATGCCGCACCCAAACCGGAATTCTGCATACCGACTTCGATAGCGAGCGTTTTTTGCGCATCGTACGGCAGCTTGCAGATTTTGGCTGCAAAAAAGCCGAGCAGGTAGCCGATGGCGTTGTGTAACACCACGACACCGAAAATCAACAGCCCGCTTTCAATGATTTTGCCTTTGCTCGCGCCAACGACCGCACCGATAATCAGCACAATGGCAACCACCGAAACCAAAGGCAAGGCAGCGGCAGCACCTTCGGTCTGTTTGCGGAACACAGTATGTGCAATCACGCCGAGCGCGATGGGCAACAACACCATTTGAACAATGGAAACAAACATCGCCTGCGCATTGATGTCGAGCATTTTACCTGCCAAAAGCAGGAAAATAGCAGGCGTCAGCAGCGGAGCCAGCAAGGTGGAAGCCGACGTAACTGCAACGGACAAGGCAACGTTGCCGCGCGCCAAAAAAGTCATCACATTGGAAGCCGTCCCGCCCGGACAGCAGCCGACCAAAATCACACCCACGGCAACTTCAGCAGGCAAATTTAATAACTTGACCAAAAAATAGGCAGTCAGCGGCATGATAATGAATTGAGCCGCCACGCCGATAAGGACGGCTTTGGGATGACTGGCGACAATTTTAAAATCTGACGGCGTCAGCGTCAGCCCCATGCCGAACATGATGATGCCCAAAAGCCAAGTGATGTAAGGCAGTACCCATTTGAACAATTCGGGTTCGAAGAAAGCAACGGCGGCGCACAATGCTGCCCAAAATGAGAAGGTTTTGCCGACAAAGTGGCTGATTCGTGCAATAGTGTCCATAAATAGTATGTGCGGTATCGGTTGATAAAATTATTGATTAGGAGGACAGTGAAATAAAGTAACACACAAACATCAAAATCTGTTTGGCCGTTGATATTTGTTTCACATCCGTCTAAACGCGAAGCATACACGGCTTTGTAACGGGATGTAAAGAAAAGGTCGTCTGAAAACGTTTCAGACGACCTTTAAGCCATTCTACCCTCACTCAAACAACCTGCCCTGCGCCAGCAACGCCTTCACGGGCGCAAAATCGCGTCGGTGTTCTGGCAATACGCCGTATCGCTGCAAGGCTTCGAGGTGTTGCGCCGTGCCGTAGCCTTTGTGTTTGTCGAAACCGTATTGCGGATAACGTTCCGCCAAAGCATACATCTCGGCATCCCGCGCGATCTTCGCCAAAACGGAAGCCGCCGAAATTTCCATGATTTTGCTGTCGCCTTTGACCACCGCTTCGGCATCCACGCCAAGGCCCTTCGGCACTCTGTTACCATCGATAAACACCTTATCGGGCTTGATCGCCAACCCGTGTACGGCGCGGCTCATTGCCAACATCGTGGCATGAAGGATATTTAGTTCGAAAATTTCTTGCGGATCGGCTTGTGCGACACACCATGCCAGCGCTTGTTCTTTAATCAAGACCGCCAACGTATCGCGTTTTTTCTCGCTGAGTTTTTTAGAGTCGGTCAAACCGGGCAAATGGTAAGACGGCGGAAGGATAACGGCAGCGGCAAACACGCTGCCGACCAAAGGCCCCCGCCCTGCCTCGTCAACGCCGGCAATCAGGAAAGAATTTTTCATCGTTGTTTGAAAATAGAAAAATGGACATTATTTAAAATAAGGAGCAGCCGAAACGGAACACCCATCCCACCAGCCGCCCGCCAACATATTTAGCAGCCTGTTTAGGTTTGCGCCCACGATACCCCCATGCAGCGTTTCGCAATGATAGACGACAGCGGAAAATTTTACCTTGTTTGAAATAAGTTGATTCGTTATAACTGACTGCATAGTATAATCAAAACCTTTGCTATATACCGAAATAAAGATGAAACCGATTTTTTACCGACTGATTTTGGCTTTCGGACTGGGAAGCGCCGCCCTCTCCGCACAAGCCAGCTATATCTGCAAAGTGGACGGCAACACGGTCTTTACCGAGAAAAAAATCGGTAACGATTGTACCGAATCCCATACGGACGGCACTGCAAACGTCAGCCCTGAAGAGGCAGACAGAGCCGTACCTGAGCGCGTCAACCTGAAAGAAGCCCTCGGGGAAGCAGCTCCCGAGCCGGGCGACATCAAAGTCTTGCCGCGCACGACGGGCGGCAGCGTAACCAATACGGCAGAAGCCGCCAATCCCCGTTTGGACATCAAATTGCGCAACGGCAAGCTTGGCGAAGCGACTTCCGTCGGCGACCTGAAAGCGGCAAAAGCCCGCGCCGCCGAGTTGAACCGCAAAGCCAAAATCCTGCCCGCACCCATCTTGCCGGCATCCAAACCCAAGCCGCAGCTGACCCGCAAGCAAATCTTGGAAAACGAAGTCCGCAACGAACAAGTCGCTTTGGTCAGGGCGCAGGCGCAATTGAATGTTGCCAAGAAAAAAGGCGATCAGGCAAAAATCAGCCGTCTGACCCAAGCCGTCAACGACCGTCAAGCCAATATCCGCGCCATTGAAGGCGAAATGAAACGCTAAACGGACAATGGTTCGGAAAGTCTTTAATCCAAGCTTTCCGAACCATTTTCAATTCAAATCCACCATGCAGCCCATCCCCGAAAACATCATCAAATTCCTACGCACCAACCATGTGATCAGCATTGCGGCAGCCGCAGACGGCGAAATTTGGAGCGCCTGCTGCTTTTATGTGCCCGATGAAGCGCAAGCAAGGCTGATTGTCCTGACTTCGGCGCAATCCAAACACGGCAGCCTGATGCTGAAAAATCCGAACATCGCCGGAACCATCGCAGGCCAGCCGGAAAATATCGCCAAAATCAACGGCATACAACTGACAGCCAGCGCGCAACTGCTGACCGACGAAACAGAGAAAAAAGCAGCGCTCGCCCTCTATTACAAAGCCCATCCGATTGCCCGCGCGATGAAAAGCGATGTTTGGTCGTTGCATTTGGAAAACGTGAAATTTACGGACAACAAACTGGTTTTCGCCCAAAAAACCCTTTGGCAGCGGGAAGCCCAAAACGCCTGAATCATTAAAGTCTTGGTGATGGATTTCATAAACCCAATGTCAAAAATAAAGGTTTTCAGACGACCCGAGACCTTTGCAAAAAAGCCCTTCCTTCAACAGCCGAAACCCCAACACAGGTTTTCGGCTGTTTCCGCCCCAATCACTCCTGATTCTACCCAAATACCCCCTTAATCCTCCCCGGACGCCCCATAAT
>NZ_CALNWV010000051.1:0-16404 GCF_940793045.1 Neisseria sp. Marseille-Q2251 | reverse complement strand
GAAGCGGTCGATGTGTTTGGCAATCATGGCTTGGGCGGTTTGCTGGAAGAAGGTGCTCATGAGAAATCCCCTAAATGTCTTGGTGGGAATTTAGGGGATTTTGGGGAATTTTGCAAAGGTCTCGACCCCTTTGTGCAAAAGGTCGTCTGAAAGCAATGGAAACAAAAATCCTGAAACCGACAAACGGATTTCAGGATTTTTTATTTGGGCAACTTGCACACGAAAAAAGCAGTACGCCAAACCGTACCGCCCTTCTCTATTTTGAAATTGGAAATTTCAATATCTCGCCATCGCCCCATCCACCTGCAAAGCCCAAGCGTCAATCCCGCCTTGCAGGTTAAACAGATTTTCAAAACCCGCATCTGCCAGATACATCGCCGTATGCAGGCTGCGGATGCCGTGGTGGCAGTACACGACAATCGGCAAGTCGTCATCGGGCAGCTCGTTTTGGCGCAGCGGAATCAGGTTCATCGGGATATGGATGGCGTCAGGCAGGGCGCAGACGGCGGTTTCCTCGTCGGTGCGCACGTCCAGCAGATGGAACGCGCGACCTTCTTGCTGCCATTGTTGCAGTTGCAGCGGGGTGAGTTGTGGAATCGTCATGATGTTGTGTGTGTGAAATGATGGAAACGATGAAAGGTCGTCTGAAAACGTTTAGCCATGTCCGGCTGGTTTTCAGACGACCTTTGAGTTCAGAAAAGATTAAAAATCGAAATCGCCGAAAGGACGGTTTTCTTTATCGTCCAAATGCGCAACCAGCGTGTCGAACAGGACTTTTTCTTCAAATTGGTCGCCCTTGCGCGTAATCAGCAGCGCGCGCTGTACCGGTTGGCGACCGACGATGACTGCCATGCGACCGCAGTCTTTCAGCTGTTCTTTCAATACTTCAGGCACGCGGTCCACCGCGCCGCCGACGTAAACCGCATCAAACGGCGCGCCCGTAGAAGGCTCGGTCAGCCCGTTGTTTTGCACATAATCGATATTGTTCAAAGCCAAACTATCCAACACTGCTTTGGCGCGGTTTTGCTGCTCGGCATCGAGGTCGTCTGAAACCACTTTGCCCGCCAGTTTCGCCAAGAGCGCGGTCGCATAGCCCGAACCCGTGCCGATTTCCAAAACCGTATCGGTTTTGGTCAGCTTCAAACCCTGCGCCAACCGCGCCACAACTTTCGGCTCGAGCATCTTATGACCATTGGCAAGCGGCAGCTCCATATCGGCATACGCCAAGCCCTGCAAAGACTCGTTCACGAAACGCTCGCGCGGAATCTCCTCCAAAGCGTCCAAAACGTCAAAATCCAATACATCCCACGGACGGATTTGCTGCTCGACCATGTTGAACCGCGCTTTTTCAAAATCCATTTTGTGCTCCGTTAAATAATTGTTTTAGCAATGGCAGACATTATAAAACTACACTCCCGCCGCGCCAACTTCAGCGCGCGCCGCCCGCCTGTTTTTCAGTCTCAAGCCGCCTGACGCGAAGCCTTAAACCGTTTCGCCAAAATCTTCGCCAGTTCGCCCAAATACAAAGCATCCGTTTCATCAAACTGCGCCAAATGCTCGCTGTCCACGTCCAACACGCCGATACAGCGGTCGTCTGAAAACAGCGGAACCACAATTTCCGAACGCGACAAAGACGAACAGGCAATATGGTCGGGATGCGCGTTCACATCCTCGACGACCATCGTCTCGCCCTTCGCCCAAGCCTGACCGCACACCCCGCGCCCGAACGGAATCCGCGTACACGCCAAAGGCCCCTGAAACGGCGACAAAACCAATTCGTCCGTACGCGTATCGACCAAATAAAAACCCACCCAAAACCAGCCGAACGCCTCCTTCAAAACCGCCGCCGTGTTCGCCAAATTCGCCACCCAATCCGTCTCGTCCGCCACCACAGACTCAATCTGCGGCAACACCTCCCGATAAAGCGCGGCCTTGTCCGAAGCCGAAAAATGAAGCGCGTGCATAGCCAGGTCCTATATATGTGTATATCAAGCAGTTATTATAAAACAGGTCGTCTGAAACAGCATTTCAGACGACCCCGGTCATCCCGTTTCAAGTTGCTAACCCGTCGCATATCCACTAAACTTCACGTTACATCGCGCTACACGCAGCGTACAGCCAAAGAAACACAACACGGAGCAAAAAAGATGTATCACCAAATCGGAATGTGGGATCAAAAATGGGTCATCGGCAACTGGAAAATGAACGGCCGACTCCAAAACAACAACGCACTCATGCACCGCTTCCGCATCATGCCCACCGCCGAACGCGTCCTCATCGGCCTCGCCGCCCCGACCGTTTACCTGTTGCAACTGCACAACGCCATGCAGATTGTCCTCAACAACCGCATCCTCACCTGCGCCCAAGACGTCAGCCGTTTCCCCAACAACGGTGCCTATACAGGCGAAGTTTCCGCAGAAATGCTCGCCGACATCGGCACAGACATCGTCCTCATCGGACACTCCGAACGAAGCCTCTATTTCGGCGAGAAAAACGAAATCCAACGCCGCAAAATGGAAAACGTCCTCAACGTAGGTCTGATTCCCCTATTGTGCGTCGGCGAAAGCCTTGAGGAGCGCGAAGCCGGCAAAGAACACGAAGTCATTGCCCACCAACTCTCCGTATTGCAAGGACTGGACACCAAAAACATCGCCGTCGCCTACGAGCCGGTATGGGCAATCGGCACCGGCAAAGTCGCCACCGTAGAACAAATTGCCGACATGCACGCATTCATCTACAAAGAAATCTTGTCTTTGTGCGGAAGCGATGTTAAAATCCGCGTTCTTTACGGCGGAAGTGTGAAAGCAGACAATGCAGCCGACATCTTCGCAGTACCTCATGTAGACGGCGCATTGGTTGGCGGCGCGTCATTATCATATGACTCATTTACCGCCATCATCAACGCAGCACAAGCCTCGTAGAAAACATATGGAAGCCTTTAAAACCCTTATCTGGATTATTAATATTATTTCCGCTTTGTCAGTGGTTGTGTTAGTATTGCTGCAACACGGCAAAGGCGCGGACGCAGGCGCGACCTTCGGGTCGGGCAGCGGAAGCGCGCAGGGCGTATTCGGTTCCGCAGGTAACGCAAACTTCCTGAGCCGCGCAACCGCCATCGCAGCGACTTTCTTCTTCGCAACCTGCATGGCAATGGTTTATATCCATACCCACACAAACAAACACGGCTTGGACTTCAGCAACGTACAACAAACCAAGCAGGCACCTAAGCCCGCCGCTCCTGCTGAAAACCAACCCGCACCTGCTGCACCCGCTCCTCAGCAGCAGAAATAAAAGTTTTTCAAATGCCGACATGGTGAAATTGGTAGACACGCTATCTTGAGGGGGTAGTGGCCGTAGGCTGTGCGAGTTCAAATCTCGCTGTCGGCACCAACACAAAAAACCGCTTAGACTTCTAAGCGGTTTTTTTCTGTCTAAAATATTGATGGATAAGGTTTGATGAATCAATTGTTGATGAATAAAGTATTTATGACTAAGGTTTGGTAATAAAGCATTGAGCATTACGTTTTAAATCAGACAAGGCAACGAAGTCGCAGGCAGTACAGACGACCTGTCACTTTAGCCACCCAAAGAATCTCTCCTTTTACACTGAAGAAAAGTAATGCTGTTTTGGTCGAAACTTAACGCACCATAGCCCCAATTTAAAGCTCATTCGCCACCTCACCACCCTACTTTGCCGCGCAAAATCTTAATCCTCCCTATCGTCAAAATCGGCATTTTGCCTACCCGTGATATATCTTTACTTAATTTCAAGTAGCTTTGCGTAAATCAAATCCACTGTTTTCAAAAGAACAAATGTCACTTTATTGATAATGAGTATCGTATTTTCATATATGGACGAGACAAGCCTTCTTTTCTCTGTTAAGGTAGGGCTTTCTGTCAGCCTATGCTGACCCCGATAGACTAAATCCGGAGTAAATTGATGAAATCCAATCTGAAATTAATCGTTCCCGCCGTTCTTATCGCTACCGCGCTGTCTGCATGCGGCAGCTCCGGCTCTAAATCTAAACCGGAAACTGCTCCGACTCCTACTGCGCAACAATCTGCTCCCGCACCTGAAACGCCTAAAACCATGGAAGTCAATAATATTGAACGCACCAAGGAAGTGGCTTACAAATGCGGACCAAACGGTACTGATCCTTTGAATGTCATGTACGGTTTCCAAGGTGATGAGCCTGTGATCGCACAAGTGAAATACCAAGGTCAACTGACTCCGGGTCTTGCCCGCATCGTCGGCACCGGCAATGATGTCAATGGCTTCTGGGGTGAAGGCGTGGCATGGATTGCCAACCGCGCCAACTACGCCAACATCGACAAAGTGGACGGCAATATGCTGACTATCCGCCAACAAACTGTCGTCAACGGTCAAAACCAAGTCGTGGACAACATCATCACCAAGTCCTGCGTATTGGACCAAACCGCTACGGCCCAATTGAACAAAGCACCTACCAAACCTGCTAAGGGCAAAGGCAAAGCGAAGAAATAAAGACGTTGTATAAAGCGAAAGGTCGTCTGAAAACTTGCAATCGGGTTTTCAGACGACCTTTTTGCATCATCGGCTGTCTTTCTGCATGATTCGGTAAACGGACACTGCAACACCACAAACAACCCGCCTTAGCGCCGGCTCTCTACGATTGCCCCACTCTATCGGCTCAAGGCTGCACACATATCAAACCGTTTTTTACCACCAGTAATACGGTCGGTAAAACGGGAATCCCCACTCGTCGTAATAGCGGTAATAGCGTGCTTCGCGCAGCTGTTGTTGGGAAATATAATTTTGCCATGCCATCTTATAGCAGGCTTGGAACATGGGGTCGGACACTTTGTCGATGTATTTTAAACGGAAGGCTTTTTGTTCTGCACTGGGCGCGCCGACTTGTTCCGCCTGCTCGAACTGTTTGCGCATGAGTTTGGCGGTCTCCGGATCGCATTCGGCTGCCAGACTGACTTGAAGATTCTGTTCATAACGTCTTTGCGCTTGTTCGCGTGCGGCTTTTTGTTCGGGCGTAGTGGCACAGGCGGCCAGGGTTGCCACGATGCACAACATCAGGGAGGCTCGAATGGGAGACATGATTTTTCCTTTTTATATCAAGGGATAGGGATAATGTACGCCTTTTGCGACAAATTGTGAAGCCTGTCGTGCCGTCCATATTCGACTGACAAAAACGACAAAGCGCAGATAAAACCTGCCATAAAACCTGACAGGAGGTCGTCTGAAAAAAAGGAAAAGACGTTTTCAGACGACCCCGTATCTCGCCCTACCCTCTTTTATCATTTTGCAACGATTGTGTTGCGTTCATGTTCAACGTTGATGTTCACAAAATGAAAGACTGATTTGAATCAGCCCCGCAGCAGCCGTTTTAGTAATTTCGCCATATTCATTGAAGAAGCCCTTAGCGATACAATATCGCTCCATATCCAATCGAATCGAGGTCGTCTGAAAAATTGAAAAGGGATTGATATGACGGCAAATCATCACGAAGAAACACCAAGCGGGCAACAGCAGCCAACCAGCCGCCACAAGCGTCGGCACGAGCGCCTGCATGCGCCGCCGTTTTGGCAGGCGGACAGGCCGTATCTGCACGAACACCATATTTCCGATGTGCGCTTCCGCAGGCTGGGCTATATCATGGCGATGTTGGCGGGTGCGATTAATGCGGGCGGTTTCTTTGCGTTTGCACGCTACACGTCACACGTTACCGGCTCGATGTCGCTGCTGGCGGACGCTGTTTATCTGCGCGAATGGATAACGGCGGCAGTGGCTTTAATCAGCGTGTTGTGTTTCGTGGTCGGTGCGGCGCATTCGGGCTGGGTGGTTTTGTGGACGCAACAGAAGCGGTTTCGCGGCAGCTTTGGGTTTTCCATGTGGCTGGAAGCGGTTTATCTGCTGATATTCGGCTTGTTCGGACTGACGACTTCACAATGGAACATTGGAAGCGGGAATATGGTTTTCCCGTCTTTAGCGTTGTTTTTATTGTGTTTCATCATGGGGATGCACAATACGGTGATGACGCTTTTATCCGGCGGCGCCATCCGTTCGACGCATATGACCGGCACGGCGACCGACTTGGGCATCGAGCTTTCGCGCGCGCTGTATTACTCGAAAAAACATCATCCGCGCCTGCCGCATGTGCATGTCAATAAGCCGAAGATGTGGCTGTTGAACGGTTTGATGTGGGCATTTCTACTGGGCGGTATCGTGGGTGCTTGGGGCTACCACAAAATCGGACACCATTTCGCGCTGCCGGTATCGGCAATCTTGTTCATCTTGGGCGCGGGTTCTGTGGGCTATGATGTGAAAGTGCGCGTGAAATTTGCGCTGGCGGGATGGTATCGGCGGCATCGTGCGAAACAGCGTTAAGGAAAGCGGCATCGCAGTAAATCCGTATGCCGACATAGTCAAATTATCAGTTTTCAGTGAACCAAACCGCTTTTCTTTTACCCAATCAAATAGACAGTCCTGCGTGATGACAATCCCTTCAAATCTTTTGTTTTGAATGAAAAACACCTTAATCAAGGCTGCCGCGTCGCGTTATCCCTGAAACGCGCGGGCAATTTTGGATGAACGGAGATTGGATTAAGGATAATATGAATCATGGCGGGAGCCATCTCTTCTTCCAACTGATTTTCAGACGACCCCTGCGTCGTCGAAAGGACATCTTAATGAAACTCTTTAAATCCCTGACCGTTGCCGCGTTGGCAATCCCTTTGGCACTGACCGGCTGCGTAACCGACCCTGTAAGCGGACAACGCAACACTAGCAAAACCGCCATGTACGGCTTGGGCGGCGCGGCAGTGTGCGGCATCGTCGGCGCATTGACCCACGGCGGCAAAGGCGCGCGCAATTCCGCGTTGGCGTGTGGCGCGATTGGTGCGGGCGTCGGCGGCTACATGGACTATCAAGAGAAAAAACTGCGTGAGAACCTGAAAAACACCAACATCGAAGTAGAACGCCAAGGCAACCAAATCAAGCTGGTCATGCCTGAAAACGTTACCTTCGCTACAGGCAGCGCGGCATTGAGCGATCAGGCGCGAAACGCTTTGGCGACCGCCTCCGAAACGCTGGTGCAATACCCCGACACGACTTTGACGATTAACGGCCATACCGACAACACCGGCAACGATGCCATCAACGAGCCGCTGTCCCGCAACCGCGCGCTTGCCGTTGCCGACTACCTGCAATCGCGCGGCGTGAACGGCTCGCGCCTGACCACCGCCGGATACGGCTCACGCCATCCTATCGCGTCTAACGCCACTGCCGAAGGCCGCGCCCAAAACCGCCGCGTCGAGATTTTGATCAATCCCGACCAAAATGCCATCAAAGCGGCGCAACAGCAAATGTAAGCTATCCGTCTCAGGATAAAGCTTAAAGGTCGTCTGAAATCCGATTTGGGAGCCAGTTCACTTTCAGACGACCTTTTTTCATAGCCACATCATATGGACAAAGCATACGCCCTACTGCCCTTTCCTCGCAAACAGAAACTCACCCAAACGATTCCGCTCATAAACTTTTATCGAAAATTCAGTGTTATTCAAAAACGTTTTCCGCCTTCTTGTACATGATGGAAGCCGGATATTTTTTATTTCCATCCCCTCTTACCACACCACCGCCCGCCTTATCCCATTCCCGATATTCGCCATAAAACTTGCGCATTCCTCAAAATTACAATATAAATAGAAACGATTATTATTTGATTTACAGGTACGCTTTATGAAACAAAAAGCCGTCGTTTGTACTTTAAGCGCATTGTTTTCCCAACATTATTTGTATGCAGCGGATGTTCAGCCTGCCCAGCAAGTAGAGCTGGCGCCCGTGTTGGTTACCGCCGACCGCAACGCGCAAACGCTGGACAAAGCTGCGCCGAATGTGTCGGTTATCGGGCGCAAGACCTTAAACCAAGCGTCGGCGCAGAATTTGGACGACATCGTTTTGTACGAACCCGGCGTCAGCGTGCCGTCTGATAACAACCGTCGCGGTCATGCGGGCATCAATATCCGCGGCATAGACGGCAACCGCATCCTGATGATGGTGGACGGCGTACGCATTCCCGAGTCCTACGCAGGCGGCGGCTCCAACGGCGCGATTTCGGGACGCGATATGGTCGAAAGCGACACGCTCAAGCAGGTTGATATTGTCAAAGGTCCTTATTCCGCGCTCTACGGCAGCGATGCGCTTGGCGGCGTGGTGAACATGGTCACGCTCTCGCCGCGTGATTTTGTCGATGCGAGCAAACGCGGTCATTTAGGTTTGAAACACGGCTACCGCAGCCGCGACCGCAGCCACGGCGTAACGGCGACAGCCGCCGGTTTCCATGAAAACGCCGAAGGCCTGCTGATGCTGACGCGCCGCCAAGGACACGAAACGGAAAACATGGGCGGCGACAAAAGCTACTCGACTTCGCGCACCGCCACCAACCCGCAGAAAAACAATGCCTACAATATTTTGGCGAAAGGCAGTATCGGCAACGAACACCACCGTTTTGAAACCTTGTACGAACAGTATTACCACGCCAACGACACCGTGTTGGCAAACGGCTTGGGTTCACAATCGCGCGGGCCGGTAACGGTGGCGACTTCGGAAAGCAACGCCCGCGACCGCATCCGCCGCCAACGCATTGAAGCGAGCTACCGCTACACCGGCGAGGGTCGTCTGAAAGAAGCGAACCTGACCGCCTATCAGCAAAAACTGCGCACGGAAGACGATGCCGTCGATGTCAGCATTACCCGCATGGGCGTGCGCCAACTGGGCAACTCGACCCGCTATTCCGATTACGGTTTCGAGCAGGTGATACGCGGCTTGACCGGACGCGGCGTGTGGGAATTTGACGGCGTGGTCAAACAAACCGTCGTTGCCGGAGCCGAATACAAACACACCGAAACCGCCCGTCCGCGCGACAGCCTGACCGTGGACAACCTGACCGGCGCCGTCAGCAAAGTCTATGCGGGCAGCACCTATCCGAACAAAACCTTTCCCGACAGCAAACGCAAAACCGTCAGCCTGTACGCGCAAGACAGCCTGACTTTCGGCAACGGCATCGTCCTGACCCCGGCCCTGCGTTATGAAAAAGACAGGTTGACCACCGAAACCGACCAAGCCTATCTCAACGCCAATCCCGACGGCACGGCAACCCGCTTCAACGATTCCGCGCTCACGCCCAGCCTGCGTCTGAGCGTTCCGATGGGCGAGCATTTCACCGGTTTCGCCACTTATTCACAAGGCTTCCGCACGCCGCCGTTTGACAGCGCGACCATGGCGTTTGCCAACACAACCTACGGCTATGCCGTCATCCCGAATGCGAATCTCAAATCCGAACGCTCCAACAGCTTCGAATTGGGCATGAAGTTCAAAAACGAACGCGCCCGCGCGCAAGTTACCGCGTTCTACAACCGTTACCGAAACTTCATCGACCGCACCGAAGTCGGGACCGCCTCCATAGGCGGCCGCCCGATTATCCAGTACCAATATCAAAATCTGGATAGGGTCAAAACCTACGGTGCCGAAGCCTCCGCCGCCTACAAATTCCTGCCGGGCTGGCAAGTCTCCGGCAGCATCGCGTGGATGCGCGGCAAGCAGCAAGACGGCACGCCGCTGGATTCCGCCTACCCGCTCAACGGCGTTTTGGGCGTGGACTACGCGCAAGAAAAATGGGGCGTCGATACCAAACTGCGCTGGTCGAAAAAACACAGCCGCGTCAGCAGCGACAGCGTTTTCCAAACGCCGGGATACGGCGTATGGGATGTCGGCGCGTGGTACAAGCCGTCTAAAAACGTCGAAATCGGCGCGAACATTTACAACATCGGCAACAAAAAATACTGGCAACACGCAGACGTCGCCGGCATGAGCCGCTCAAGCGTGATGGATTTGTACACCGAAACCGGCCGCAATTTCGCCGCCCGCGTGCAGCTTAAGTTTTAGTGTTCCCAAAGAGGTCGTCTGAAAACAAGCCATGAGTTGAATGCTTCATCACTAAGGCTAAAGATTTTTCAGACGACCTCAAGCCATCCCGCACAATACCGAACTCAAAAATTAGTCAATTACCGATACTTTTCATTTTCTGTTTCCCCTCACTATCGCCCCTTGACACTACCTATCGCTAGTGATTTAATTTTCAAATCTGATTAATAATCATTTTTAATCAACTATGGAACAGCAGATTGTTTGGACACCGCGCCAATCCGCGCCCAAAGCCTTTCCCGAACGGCAGGCGTTGATGCCGATATGGGGCGGCATACCGATTCCTCGTCCGCAATGGCAAAATATTTGGCGGCAGAAGCTCCCCCATGCCGCCGATTCCGACGCGCTCGCCTATCTGCACATTCCCTTCTGCGCCAACCACTGCGTGTTCTGCGGCTTCTACCGCAACGCATGGAAAGAGAGTTACAGCAGCGTTTACACCGACAAAATCATCGAAGAAATGGCGGCAGAAGCCGAAATCCGCCAAGGCAACGGCAAAATCCGCGCTGTCTATTTCGGCGGCGGCACACCCACCGCGCTGCAAACCCAAGACCTCGCCAGACTCATCCGCGCCTGTTACCAATACCTGCCGATTGCCGACGACTGCGAGTTCACCATCGAAGGCCGCATGAGCCATTTCGACATCGAAAAAGCCCAAGCCTGCGTCGAAGCGGGTGCCAACCGCATTTCCATCGGCGTGCAAACTTTCGACACCGCCATCCGCCGCCGCCTCGGCCGCAAACACGGCGGCGACGAAGCCTTTGCCTATCTGGAAAAACTGTGTGAAATCAACGCCGTCATCGTTGTCGATTTGATGTTCGGCCTGCCCAACCAAACCGATGCCGTCTGGCAAAACGACCTCGAACGCGCCACCGCCCTGCCTTTGTCCGGACTCGACACCTACGCCTTCAACCTCTATCCCATGCTGCCCATCAACCGCATGGTGGAGAAAGGCGCATTTCCCGCCCCGCCGGGTTTCGACGTTCAGGCCGACCAATACGCCTACGCCGTCGAAACACTGGCGCAAAAAGGCTGGAACCAAGTCAGCAACAGCCATTTCGCCTATCCCGGCCGCGGCGAACGCAACCGCTACAACACGCTGGTCAAATCCAATATCCCCTGCTGGGCGTTCGGCTCCGGCGCAGGCGGCAACTTCGGCGGCTTCAGCTATCAGGTGCAGGGCGATTTGGACAGCTACCTCGCCACCCCGAAAGGCGAAAAAAACATTGCTTTCATGAGCGGCCACAGTCCGAACAAAACCCTGCTCGGACAAGTGCAGCACGACATGGAAACAGGTCGTCTGAATCCCTCGCTGTTTGACGGCAACGCCGCCGCGCAGAAACTGATTGCCCAATGGCAGGCAATGCAACTCTTTGAAGAACAAGGTTCAGACGGCCTCATCCGCCTGAACACCAGCGGCCGCTACTGGTCGCCCACCCTCATCCGCAAACTCATGCTCACCCTCCCGACCCAAGAAAAGGATCAAACCATGCAAAAACTTTCATCCGAACAACAAATCATGTTGCGCCAATCATTGGAAAAAAATCCCGGCCAAGTGCTCGAAATGCTCGCCGCGCAAAACCAATGCAGCTTTGAAGATGTCATCCGCTGCCTGCCCGAAAGCTGCATCCGCCAAACCGAAGGCAGCCGCATCGTCGAAATCCTCCAAGTCGTCGCCGCTTGGGACGAAGCCGTCACCTTCATCGCCCACACCCCCGACGCCATCGTCGAAGTAACCGGTAAACTGCCCGGCGGCAAAGTCGGCCGCGGCTTCTACAACTTCGACCACCCCGAAACCGACGGCGGCGTACACGGTCATATCTATTACGAAAACTGCGCCGCCATCTACCTTTTAGAACGCCCGTTTATGGGCAAAGACACCTGCTCGCTCAACTTCATCAACCGCAACGGCGACGCCATGTTCAAAATCTTCGTCGGCCGCGACGAAGCAGGCGAACTCAAACAACACCAAATCGAAGCCATGAGAAAACTGTTCGAGGCAGCTTAAACAGGTTTCAGACGACCTCTGCCTGAAAACCGATAGAAATTGCCGCATTCCTGCACAAACGAAATCATCTTCCGGCATCGTAAATATCCGATGAAATTCGACAGGTTGCCTGCAAGATTGGCGTTTGCCACAAAGTAAGCTCGCGCTTACCGCCCTCTCCCTAGCCCTCTCCCGCGGGGAGAGGGAATTGAGGATACTGAGATTCAACCATTTTGTGCTTCTCTACCACTTGAAGTTTACCCGTCAACCCATCCCCTCTCCCCGTGGGAGAGGGCTAGGGAGAGGGCAAAGCCCGCATTACGACAGTTGTTATAAAACCTACTTTACCCGTTTTCAGACGACCGCAGCTCTGTCACGAAAGAAAACCAAAAAGAAGTAGCGTGAGCTTTGCCCACGACCACATGGCTTCAAACACAACAAGGTCGTCTGAAAGTGCAAACATCAATGAAGTTAAAACGAATGCAGCGAGTTTTGTTGAAACCCAAATACAGATTTCAGACGACCTTTGGGTTAAAGTCGCGGACAAAGCACGCACCACAACTGAAATCCACCCATTTTTGGCATTCTCTGTCGCTTGGATTCTCCCTGCCAACCCATCCCCTCTCCCCGTGGGAGAGGGTTAGGGAGAGGGCAAAACCCACGTTACGGCAGTTGTTATAAAACTTGCTTTACCCGTTTTCAGACGACCTCCACTCTGCCGCAAAAGAAAACCAAAAAGAAGTAGCGTGGGCCATGCCCACGACCACACAACATTCAAATGCAAATAAGGTCGTCTGAAAAATCAAAAATCCTTACCCCACACAACTCTTCCACAACAAAGTGGACAAATTATTGAACCCCTTACCATCCGACACACAAAGGAGTCCCCATGCAACTCATCTTCGGCGCCAACGGCCCGTCCGGCCGCGCATTCATCCGCACGCTCACCCACTCCGCCGACACCGTCGCCGTATTAAGAAAGCCGCCTGAAGACTCGTTCTTCAGCGAACACCACATTCAGACGACCGTGGCCGACGCGCTCGATGCCGATGCGCTCGACAAAGTGTTCGCACAATACCGCCCCGACAGCGTCATCAGTTTCGTCGGCGGCAAAAACGAACAAGGCATACGCAGCGACGCACTGGGCAACATCAACATCATCGCCGCCGCCCAGGCCGCCAACCCGCAAGCCCGTTTCATCCTGATTACCAGCATGGGCTGCGGCGAACAATGGGACATGATGAGCGAACCCTTCAAACAAGCCCTCGGCGAAGCCGTCCGTGCCAAAACCGAAGCCGAAATCTACCTCAAACAAAGCAGCCTGAACTGGACCATCCTCCGCCCCTGCGGCTTGGACAACAGCGAAGACAGCCGCCACATCCTGACCGACCACCCCGACGGCATCCCTAAAAACTACATGAGCCGAAACGGACTCGCCGCCGCCGTCGCCGCTGTCCTGCAATACCCCGAAAGCATCGGCAAGGTTTACACCGTCGGCGCAGGCAGTTAACACCGCACACTTAATCAAACAGGTCGTCTTGAAACCGTTTCAGACGACCTGTTTTCTATTGCCGACAAGCGTAACGCCAATCAGTGCGGCATCCATTCATCCGCTTAACCAACCATTCCCAAACCCCGCTTTCAGACGACCTCCTGCCTTGTGTTATGATAATGGCTCTTCACACAAAGGTATTTTATGGACAAACCCGTCTATCTCTACACCGACGGCGCATGCAAAGGCAATCCCGGCGCCGGCGGCTGGGGCGTGTTCATGCGTTACGGCGCACATGAAAAAGAACTGTTCGGCGGCGAAGCGGAAACCACCAACAATCGCATGGAGCTGACCGCCGTCATCGAAGGGCTGAAATCCCTAAAACGCCGCTGCCAAGTCATCATCTGCACCGACTCGCAATACGTTAAAAACGGCATGGAAAGCTGGATTCACGGCTGGAAAAAAAACGGCTGGAAAACCGCCGCCAAAAAACCGGTGAAAAACGATGATTTATGGAAAGAACTCGACAGCCTGGTTCAACAACACGAAGTCCGCTGGACTTGGGTAAAAGGCCATGCCGGACACCCTGAAAACGAAAAAGCCGACGAGCTCGCCAACCGAGGCGCAGCAAAATTTTTATAACACTTAACCCATGACGATACTCAAACATCTCAAACCATGCTTTTGGATTGCCATCATTGCATCGATTTGTGTGACGCCAATAGCACTGATGTTCGCCTATTCGCCCTTTCATGATGTCAATGATTTTTTTCGCTTTGGCTTGTGTGATCACGTTAAGAGTGCCGAAGAGTGTGCCGACTTAATCACGCCCTCCTATTTATAGTGGATTAACTTTAAACCAGTACGGCGTTGCCTCGCCTTGCCGTATTATTTGTACTGTCTGCGGCTTCGTCGCCTTGTCCTGATTTAAATTTAATCCACTATATTTTGGTGAACCCTACCTGAATGGTGGTTTTACGCATTCATACCGCTGACTGCCATTTATCTCGTTCTAAAAATCCTGATTGAAATCATCCGATTCCTATTTAGACTCAGAAAGAAACCCCCATGACCTGCCCCATCTGCACTGCCGACAACGAAGATATTTTGCTACGAACCCCAAACCTGCGCGTCATCGCCGTCCACAACGAAGCCGCAGCCCCGGCATTCTGCCGCGTCATCTGGAACGACCACATCGCCGAGATGACCGACCTTTCAGCCGCCGAACGTGCCGAAATCATGGAAATGGTGTATAAAGTCGAAGCCGCCATGCGCCAAGTATTCCGTCCCGCCAAAATCAACCTTGCCAGCCTGGGCAACGTCGTCCCCCATCTGCATTGGCACGTCATCGCCCGCTTTGAAAACGATGCCAACTTTCCCGCCCCGATTTGGGCAGCCCCCGTCCGCGAACACGGCATGACCCTGCCGGACAACTGGACGGAACAAGTCAAAGCCCTGCTGGCGTAATGTTCAGACGACCCCTGCCGAAAAGGTCGTCTGAAACCCAACCAAAGGAAACCATATGACCTGGAAAACCTCCCGCCGCCATTTCCTCCGCGCCTGCTCCGCCGCAGCCGGAGCCGGACTGCTGCAAGCCTGCGGCACCGGCACTACCGTTACCCCATCTACTCAAACCGGCAACACAGCGAAAGCCCAACCCGTGCAGCCCAAAACCAGCCATCCCCCACGCTCCGGCGACAACCTCCTCCGCGTCGTCGCCCCTTCCGGCTTTGCCGAAGACCCCAACCGCGTCAACGCGGGCTTGACCCGCCTCTATAACGCAGGTTTTACCGTGACCAACCAACAAGCAGGCAGCCGACGCTATCAACGCTTCGCCGGCTCCGACGCCCAACGTGCCGCCGACTTCCAAGAGGTCGCCACCGGCCGCGTTGAAACCCCCAAAGTCCTCATGGGCTTGCGCGGCGGCTACGGCGCGGCACGCATCCTGCCCCAAATCGACTTCGCCTCACTCGGCGCCAGAATGCGCGAACGCGGCACTTTATTCTTCGGCTTCAGCGACGTTTGCGCCGTCCAACTCGCCCTGCTCGCCAAAGGCAATATGGCAAGTTTCGCCGGACCTATGGTTTACAGCGAATTCGGCAAACCCGAACCCAGCGTCTACACCATGGATTCGTTCATCCGCGGCACCACCAACAACGTCAACGTCATCGACGTTCCCGCCATCCAACGCGCCAACGTCAACGTCGAAGGTACCTTATGGGGCGGCAACCTCAGCGTCCTAGCCTCCCTCGCAGGCTCGCCCTATATGCCCGACATCCAAGGCGGCATCCTGTTCGTCGAAGACGTCAGCGAACAACCCTACCGCATCGAACGCATGTTGAACACGCTTTATCTTGCAGGCATCCTGCAAAAACAACGCGCCATCATCTTCGGCGACTTCCGCATGGGCACCATCCGCGACGTGTACGACTCAAGCTACGACTTCTCCGCCGTCGTCAACCACGTCTCACGCACCGCCAAAGTCCCCGTCCTGACAGGCTTCCCCTTCGGACACATTACCAATAAGAGCACCTTCCCCTTGGGTGCACATGCCAAAATCCACAGTACAGCCAACGGCGGCTACACCGTAACCTTCAGCGGCTACCCTACCCTGAACCCTGCCGCCCTAACCCTCAACAACCTGCTGCCCCCGCCTATGCCGACGTTCAACGGCTCTACCTACCGCAGCACGACAACCGAAGAAGTCATCGAATAAACAAACTTTCGATTCAAAAAAGGTCGTCTGAGACCTTTGCAAAATTCCCCAAAATCCCCTAAATTCCCATCAAGACATTTAGGGGATTTCTCATGAGCACCTTCTTCCGGCAAACCGCACAAGCCATGATTGCCAAACACATCGACCGCTTCCCACTATTGAAGTTGGATCAGGTGATTGATTGGCAGCCGATCGAACAGTACCTGAATCGTCAAAGAACCCGTTACCTCCGAGAC
>NZ_CALNWV010000050.1:0-17688 GCF_940793045.1 Neisseria sp. Marseille-Q2251 | reverse complement strand
GTTCGAGTTCGGGATCGGAGAGGCTGTGCCATTGTCCGAGCAGGACGGCTTTGAACATGGACAACAGGGGATAGGCGGGACGGCCGCGGTGGTCTCTAAGGTAACGGGTTCTTTGACGATTCAGGTATTGTTCGATCGGCTGCCAATCAATCACCTGATCCAACTTCAATAGTGGGAAGCGGTCGATGTGTTTGGCAATCATGGCTTGGGCGGTTTGCTGGAAGAAGGTGCTCATGAGAAATCCCCTAAATGTCTTGGTGGGAATTTAGGGGATTTTGGGGAATTTTGCAAAGGTCTCGACCTTTTGACTTTTTAGCCGATGTTAAGGCTGATAGCTGGGTTTCATGCCGTTGGGCAGGAGTTGCCAGACGTAGCCTGTGGTTTTCATTTTGCCGGCAACTTCGCCTGCTTCATCGCCGTAGCCCCAGAAGTAGTCCACGCGGACGGCGCCTTTGATGGCGCTGCCGGTGTCTTGCGCCATGATGAGGCGGTTGAGGGCTTTTTTGGTGGTCGGATGGGCGGTGGCGACAAACAGCGGCGCGCCTAAGGTGATGTAGTGGCGGTCGATGGCGCCTGCGTATTCACCCAAGAGCGGGGTGCCCAATGCGCCGACCGGTCCGGCTTCGCTGCTGCCGGTCAGTTCGCGGAAGAAGACGTAGCTGGGGTTTTGTCCTAAGACTTCGGCGAGGCGGCCGGGGTTTTGCTTCATGTAGGCTTTGATGCCCTGCATGCTGGTTTGTGCGAGGGGGAGATAGCCTTTGTCTGCCATGTAGCGTCCGATGGAGACGTAGGGGTGTTCGTTTTTGTCGGCGAATCCGACGCGGATGTATTTGCCGGACGGGGTTTTCAGACGACCTGAACCTTGGATGTGCATGAAGAAGAGTTCGACGGGGTCTTCTGCGTAACCGAGGATGGGGGCTTTGCCGTTGAGCGCGCCGCCGTTGATTTGGTTGCGGGTGTAATAAGGAACGAAGCGGCTGCCTTCAAATCTGCCTTTGAGGGCGGTGCTGCGGGCGGTAATGGGGAATTGGGACAGGTCGGCGGTGTGTGTGCCGCTGTTGTCGATGACGCCGCTGTTGGCACCGGTTTGTCGGATGCGGACGGTGGCTTTGCTGCCTCTCAAATTGGCGGACAGGGGAACGGAAACGAAGTCGTTGGGGATGCCGTAGATAGGGAAGCGGGCTTTGCTTGTGGCTTTGTCATCGCCGAGCAGGACGGGTTCGTAGTAGCCGGTGATGGTGCCGGCGGGGTTGCCGTTGTTGCTGACCTGCCAAGGGGTGAAATAGCGTTCGAAGAAATGCTTGGCTTGGAAATGGTGGAGGGGCGTCTGCATGGCTTGGGCGCAGACATCTTGCCAGCCTGCGCGGTTTTTGAGTTTCTCGCAGCCTAAGCGGAAGGATTGGAGGCTTTTGACGAAGTGTTGGGTACTCCAATGCGGCAGTTCTTGGTGGGACACGACGGTGTAGGTCGCACCGCCGCCGCTGACGGTGGTGCCGGCGGGGTCGGGTGTGCCGGTGGGGCGGTCCGGGCCTTTGACGGTGGTGGTGTCGACTTCGGGAAGGTTTTTGATGCGTTTGCTCGGGCAGGCGGAGAGGACGGCTGCGGCGATGGTGAGGAGTGTGATGCGGTATAGGTGTTTTTTCATAATGCTGTCTTAAAGGTCGTCTGAAATCTGCCGTCGGATAGGGGGAAACCTATCAAGCTGCTGTGCCGCCTTGTTTGTGATGCAAGGCGGACGATTTGCTAAGGGTTTGATGATGCACTCAGAAAATCGGTTCGCACGGGATGAACAGATTTGCAGACGGGATATTTGGTCCGTTTATTCAAGAGCTTGGGATTTTAACACAGTTTGCCCGCCTGCTTCGGCGGTATAAAAAAGGTCGTCTGAAAACTGAACTGCACCCCAAAAGTTGGACATCACCTCCAACCACTAAGGTACAGTTTTTTATGAGCAAATATACATTACTTCAAATACCAAGCCGTACTCCACTACCTGCATATACGCAGCCAACAGCGTACCGCAGACCACTACGGCATCTCCCGAACCCACCTGCGGCGATGGATACGCGCCTATCAGGAAGACGGTATCGGCGCACTCGAACATCCCCAATCCAAAATCATGACCGACCACCGCAAAAACCCCTTCATCGCCGACAAACCCGACAACGAAAAAACACAGGCAGAGCTTATCGAAGAGTTGTGCTATATGCGCGCAAAGGTTGCCTACCTAAAGGAGTTAAAAGCCCTCAGCCAAAAGCAGACCGAAAAGGACAAAGCCAAACCGTCCAAACACTGAGGGCGCAACATCCGCTCAAATACCTGCTGCACATCGCAAACCTGCCCAAAAGCAGCTTTTACTACCACCACCAAGACCGACCCCCGACCCGACCCCGACGAAGCCGACAAAGCCCTCCTTGTCGAAACCTACCGGCGGCATAAAGGACGCTACGGGCAAAGGCGCATTGCCGCAGCATTGGATTGGAACCGCAAAAAAGTGGCGCGGCTGATGAAGCAGCTAGGACTGAAAGCCCTCATACGGGCGAAAAAAGCCTACCGCCATCCCGCCATGGGCGAAATATCGGAACACCTCCTCAAACGCCGGTTCAAAGCCCGAAAGCCCAACGAAAAATGGCTGACCGACGTGACCGAACTCAAAGGGAGCGACGGCAAACTGTACCTCTCGCCGATCTTGGACTTGTTCAACCGCGAAATCATCGCCTACGCCATGAGCCGCAATGCTAACAGCGAAATGGTGAAGGAAATGCTCGAAAAAGCCGCCCCCCGTCTGACCGGCGAAGGAACGATGCTTCATTCGGACCAAGGTGTGCTGTACCGTACGTCGGGATATAGGGAATTGCTTGCCCAACATTCCATGGTTCAAAGCATGTCGCGAAAGGCGAATTGTTGGGACAATGCACCGATGGAAAGCTTCTTTGCGGTGTTGAAGACAGAGTGTTTCTATAACGCAGGTGAATTGACGGTGGACGAATTGATGAAACAGATAGATGACTATATGGATTACTACAACCGGGAGCGTTGCAGTTTGAAATTGAAAAAGCTGAGTCCTGTCGCATACAGAACCCAGCTTGCACAGAGCGCCTGAAAAGGCTTTTATGAGTGTCCAAGATTTGGGGGACAGTTCAAACCTTGTATATCGGTTTTCAGACGACCTTTGCCGTATCTTGAAGCCAATCTTATTTTTGATTGTCTTCGATGATTTTTTTGAGGTGCGGCATGGGGCTGTATCCGCTTTGGCTGCGGCCGTTCGGGAAGACGAGGGTAGGTGTGCCGTTGAAGCCGAATTGTTCGCCCAAAGAAGTGGTTTCGGCAACGGGATTTTCGCAATTGGCTTTGCCGCTCGGGAATTGGCCTTTGCGCATCCAGTCGGTCCAGGCCTGGGTCGGGTTGGGCTGGCACCATAGGATTTCGGCTTTACGCGCGGCATCGGGGTGCAGGCTTGGAATCGGCATCATGAAGTTGTAAATCGTGATGTCGGTCATTTTTTCAAACTCGTGTTCCAAGCGTTTGCAGTACGGGCAGTCGGGGTCGGAGAAGACGGCGACTTTCAGCTTGCCGTTGCCGCGCACTTCTTTGATGGCTTTGTCCAAAGGCAGGGAGGCGAAGTCGATTTTGTTCAAATCGGCGGCGCGTTCGTCGGTCAGGCTTTTGCGCGTGTTGACGTCGATGAGGTCGCCGACGAACATATAGTCGCCTTTGGCATCGGTGTAAATGATTTGTTTGCCGCTGACAACGACTTCATAAATGCCTTGAATAGGGGTTTCGCTGACGCTGATGACTTTCAGGCCTTGGGATTCGTAAATTTTTTCGAGGCGGGCTTTCAAGGCTTCGCCGACTTTGCCTTGCACGGGGGCGGCGGGCTTGGCGGCGGCTGAAGAGGGCGCTGCATTTGCCTGTGAAACGGGCGTTTGCCCGCATGCGGTCAGCGAGATCAGAGCGATGGGGGCTAAGATTTTGATTAATTTGGTTTTCATTTTTAAGTATAGGCGTGTGTCAAGAAAACTCCATTGTATCAAACCTCTGTCATGCCTGCATTGTATTGAGGCTCAATTTATCGTCTGAAAATAGCTTTCGGCTGTTAAAATACGCAAAAAAATGATTTGCCTGCCTGTATGATCTACTACCGCATCGCTGTAAACATATGGCTAAGTGGGCTTTGGGTCGGACTGAGGTCGTCTGAAAGATTTGCTGCGGGTAACTGAAAGATTTTATCGACACTTTGAGAAAAATGATGAACCAACAAGAATACGCTGAATATCTGTTTAAGCTGCTGGGCGAAGAGCCACGGGCAGCAGATAAATATAATGGCTGGGAAGATTATTTCTATGGTTTGTTTCAAGGTTTCATGCCCGACGGAGAAGGTGTGGCTGCGGTGTTTGAGCCTTTGGAAAAGGGACAGGAATTGCTGGCGCGCATCATGCCTGTGTATCAAAACACTACCGAACACAACCAAGAAATTCTCGACAGCGGCTATATTCCCGGTTATTTCTGCCCGCCTGCGCAAGATGAGGCAGAAGTGAGACAGACGGGCGAGCGTTTGCTGGAAGGTCTGCGCGAATTTGCCCGCTTTGTTGAAGACGAAGAGCTGATTGCAGCCTTGGCAGCGATTAAACAGATACGTTTTGGCGAGCCTGCGGAAGAGTTTAATGATACTCAGGAATTGTTTGGAGAAGCATTTGGTGAATGGCGGATTGGCAATACAGATTACAACAGCCCCGAACAAGTGTTGGACGAAGCCTATTATTCCGTAAGTTGTGATTATTACTTGTCCGCCTATCTGCAATACCCGCTTTACCGCACCAAGCCTGACAGCGATTTTCTCCGTCCTTATTTCGATTTGTGAAGACAGGGCTACGGCTTTACTTTGGATGAAGACTGTTTGTATTTGCGCAAATAGCTTCCGTCTCTTCAGACGGCCTCAAACCATTTTTCCGACCACGCCATGATCTACCACCGCATCGCTGTAAACGTGCCGCTTTCAGACGGCCTTTTGACTTATTCCCATTCCGAGCCGCTGCCGCAGGGAGCGCGGGTGCTTGTGCCTTTCCGCAACAAGACCGTGGTCGGGATTGTGTGGGAAACGGATATTGCGCCGGATATGGATGCGGCGCGGATTTTGAGTATTCAGACGACCTTTTCGGACGAACCGCCGCTGCCTGAAAGCTGGCGTGATTTGCTCTCGTTTACGTCGCGTTATTACCACTATCCGACAGGGCAGGCGGTGTTTGCCGCGCTGCCGCAGGGTTTGAAGGAAACGCGTGCGGTGGAAATGCCGCAGCCACCGTTGTTTTACGCGCTGAACGAAGCGGGCAGGGCGCAAACGCCGCCGCCGGCGCGGTTCAACAAAAAAGCGGCTCTGTGGGACGCGCTGTTGTCGGGCGGGATGACGATGGCGGCGTTGAAGCAGGTGAACGCGCAGGCGGCGAAGTTAATTGAGGATTGGACGGAAAAGGGTTGGATTGAAACGACGGAAGCGGCGAAACCCGTTTTAAGGTCGTCTGAATTTCAGCTCAACGCCAACCAGCAACAAGCTTCCGATGAAATTCAGACGACCTTCGGCAGCTTTCAGCCGTTTCTGCTGTACGGCATCACCGGCAGCGGCAAGACCGAGGTATATTTTGATGCGATGGCGAAAGTGTTGGCGCAGGGGCGGCAGGTGTTGTTTCTGTTGCCCGAAATCAACCTCACGCCGCAGCTTTTGAAGCGGGTGGAAAACCGTTTCGCTGACGTGCCGACCGCCGTGTTGCACAGTCAGATGGCGGCAGGCAAGCGCACGCAGGATTATCTGCGCGCCATGTTGGGGCAGGCGAAGCTGGTGATCGGCACGCGGCTGGCGGTGTTTACGCCTTTGCCTGATGTCGGGCTAATTGTGGTCGATGAGGAACACGACGGCTCGTTCAAACAGGACAACGAATTGCGCTACCACGCCCGCGATTTGGCGGTGTGGCGGGCGAAGCAGAGCGGCTGTCCCATCATATTGGGCAGCGCCACGCCCAGCTTAGAGAGCTGGCACAAGGCGCAAAGCGGCGCGTACCGCCTGCTGCAACTGACCGAGCGCGCCCATGCCGCCGCGCAACTGCCGCAAGTGGACATTCTCAACGTAGGTCGTCTGAAACTCGACAACGGCTTCTCGCCGCAAGCCTTGCAGCTTTTGAAACAGAACTTCGAAGCGGGCGGCATGTCGTTGGTGTACCTCAACCGGCGCGGTTTCGCACCCGCGCTGTTTTGCGGAGACTGCGGCCATACCTTCGGCTGTCCGAACTGCTCCGCCAAAATGGTGCTGCACCAACGCGCCCGCCAACTGCGCTGCCACCACTGCGACCACCGCGAACCCATTCCGTTCAAATGCCCCGACTGCGGCAACCAAGACCTGACCGCTGTCGGTCACGGCACGCAGCGCGTCGAAGAAACCCTGCGCGCCTTCCTGCCCAAGGCAGCCGTCGTCCGCGTCGACAGGGACAGCACGGCGCACAAAAACGACTGGGCGGATTTGTACCGCCGCATCGCCGACAATGAAATCGACATTTTGGTCGGCACGCAGATGCTTGCCAAAGGCCATGATTTCGCGCGGCTCAATCTTGTTATCGTATTAAACGCCGACGGCAGCCTGTATAGCGCGGACTTTCGTGCGCCGGAAAGGCTGTTTGCCGAGCTGATGCAGGTGTCCGGCAGGGCGGGGCGCGCCGACAAACCCGGCAAGGTGTTGATACAGACCGAACTGCCCGAACATCCCGTCTTTGCCGCCGTCAAAGCGCAGGACTACGCCGTGTTTGCCGAAAACGAATTGAACGAACGGCAAATGTTCGCCATGCCGCCCTTCGGTTTCCAGACCGCCGTTCGCGCCGACGCGCCGCGCGTTGCCGATGCGATGGAATTTCTCAACGCCGCCAAAGAAACCCTCGCCCCGCTTTTGCCCGAAAGCGTCTCCCAGTTCGGCGCCGCCCCCATGCTGATGGTGCGCCTCGCCGAACGTGAACGCGCGCAAATCTTCCTCGAATCAACATCCCGACAGGATTTGCACCGCGCCGTGAGTTTGTGGGTGCAGGTGTTGCAGCAGAACAGGGACGGCAAAATCCGATGGTCGGTGGATGTGGATGTGCAGGAAGCGTAAGCGGGATAGGGAAGGGGTCGTCTGAAAAAGTGGAAGAGGCATTTTCAGACGACCTTTTTGTTTAAACCGTCTTGATGGTTTGTATAGTGGATTAACTTTAAACCAGTACGGCGTTGCCTCGCCTTGCCGTACTATCTGTACTGTCTGCGGCTTCGTCGCCTTGTCCTGATTTAAAGTTAATCCACTATAAAAAGCGGCAAGGTTAGGATGGGCAGGGTTGCGCCTGCATTGAAAAACAGTTGAGCCTTCACAAAAGCCCTACGATAAAATACGCGGCATGAAAGCCTGATGCTGCGCCGCAGTTTGCAGTTTAGGCTTTGCTGACATATCGCCCATTTTGAGTTCCATACGGAGTTTGCATGTATATAGGACGCTTTGCCCCCAGCCCTACCGGCTTGCTGCACATAGGCTCGCTGCTGACCGCTTTGGCTTCTTATGCCGATGCGCGCGCCAACGGCGGTAAATGGCTGGTGCGTATGGAAGACTTGGATCCGCCCAGGGAAATGGCGGGTGCCGCCGCGCATATTTTGCACACATTGGAAGCGTTCGGCTTTGAATGGGACGGCGAAGTCGCCTATCAAAGCCGACGGGAAGGGCTGTATCAAGAGGCATTGGGTCGTCTGAAAAACGCAGGGTTGGTGTATCCGTGTTATTGCAGCCGTAAAGACTGGCAGGCGGCGGCAACGGCGGGGGCGGATGGATTTGTGTACAACGGACGTTGCCGCGTTCCGGCGCAAAGGCCTGAAGCGAATGGGAAAACGCCTGCTTGGCGGATTGCCGTTCCCGACAGGATAATCGGTTTTCAGGATGGGATTGTCGGCTATTACGCCCAAAATCTGGCACACGATATCGGCGATTTTGTTCTGTTGCGTGCGGATGGTTTTTGGGCGTATCAACTTGCCGTGGTCGCGGACGATGCCGAACAAGGAATCACGCATATCGTGCGCGGACAGGATTTGCTGGTGTCCACGCCGCGTCAGATTTATTTGCAGCAATGTCTCGGCGCAAACACGCCGCATTACGCGCACCTGCCTTTGCTGGTCAATTCGCAGGGGCAGAAATGGTCCAAGCAAACGCTTGCTCCCGCTTTGGATTTGAACCGGCGCGAAGCGCTTTTGCGGCAAGTGATGCGTTATCTCGATCTTCCCGATGCGCCCGAGGTTGACCGCCCCGAAGAATTGTTGGCATGGGCGGTTTCACATTGGGATATACGGACGATACCGTTTCATGACATAGTCACGGAGTAAATTTGTAAATTTGCAACAAATTACTTGAGGTATTACTTAAATTTTTTAATTTTTGTAAGTAATCGCTTGTTTTTTGGATAAAGTTAACAGAATTAAGGTATATTCCTAAACACCTCCAAACCACTTTCATTTGAGATGAATGTTTGGTCCGCCTGCCAAAACGGCAGAAGGGGGCAAACGTATGAGAAAAATGTTTCAACATACTAAAACACGCGGGAACGTTGTGTATTGATTTAAAATTCGCATCCACATTCAAAATAACAAAGAAAATTATGTTAAGTGCCATTATTGTTGAAGACGAAGTGCTGGCAGCAGAGCGCTTAAGGGTCTTACTTGAAGAATGCAACGTCGTCTTGCTCAATGTATTTCACCATGCCCAGCCGGCATTGGATTGGTTGAGCATACACGAAGCAGATGTCGTATTTGCCGATATCGGACTGCCTGAAATCAATGGTTTGGAGTTTGTCGAACGCATCAAGCGCGGTGCCAAACGCCAGCCCGAAATTATTTTCACCACCGCCTATGAAGAGCACGCCCTGCGAGCCTTCGAATTGGCTGCCGCCGACTATCTGCTCAAGCCCATCAGAATGACCCGTCTGCAAGCGGCGCTTGACCGCGTTGGCGAAAAATACCGCGAAAAAGCCGACGATTTCACCCATTTCACCGTCTTCAGCCGTGATTTGATGATTGAAATCCCGTGGCAGCAGGCGCGTTATTTATTGGCGGAACACAAAACCGTATTCCTGATTACCGGCGACGGTCAGCGCTACGAATTGCCCAAAACGCTGGTTTCATGGGAAGAGCTGCTCGGAGACAAAGTAATCCGTATCCACCGCAACGCCATCGTATTCCGACACACCTTAGACTGCCTTATCCGCTTGGATGAAGAAGAGGACGAGAGCAACGCCATTTGGGGCGCGAAGGTTTTGGACGTACCCAAACCTCTTCCCGTCAGCCGTCGCCAATTGGCGACCCTGCGCAAGATTCTGAAAAAACAAATCTGATGGCGGATTTGCCGCATCATCAACAAAGCCCTGCCGTTTGGCAGGGCTTTTGTTTTTCAGACGACCCCTTGTCGTGAACCGAAACGGTAGTCGTAACAAGGCGGCAGGGTAGTAGATGGATAAGATTAGGATAAGGCGGGGCAACGCATTTTCCCGTTGTCCGAACCTTATCGCGATGCGCCATCATGTGCTGTTTTATCGTGATCCCGCACGATTTTGTCGTACACGGCTTCGGGCAGGTAGCGGCGGATCATGTCGCGCCAGCCGTCGGGGCCGACCAAGCCTTTGACCATGGTGGAAGACACTTCGGCAATTTCACGCGGCGGCATCAGGAAGACCGTCGAAATTTCAGGCGCGAGGTCGCTGTTGATATAGCGCATCGAGCGTTCGTATTCGTAGTCGGCGGCGGAACGGATACCGCGAACGATAAAGCCCGCGCCGATTTCGCGCGCGTAGCGGACCAAGAAGCGGTTTTCAAATACACAGACACGGACATTGGGAAAGTCGCCCGTAATCGCTTCAAGCATGGCGCGGCGCTCGTCTATGGTGTAGGTATTGCGTTTTTCAGGATTGATGCCGATGGCGACGACGAGTTCGTCAAAAAGAGCCTGCGCTTCTTTTATCATCCAAAGATGGCCGAGCGTCGGCGGGTCAAAGCTGCCTGCGTAAACAGCGTGGCGCGGGGGAATCGTTTTCATGGAAAGTAGAATGAATGATGGCAGCCGTCAGCATAGCGGTCGGGGGCGTGAATGTCAAAAAGGTCGTCTGAAATACCAAATCAGTCCGCATTTGGGCGAAACCGGGTTTTCAGACGATCCATTCATTAAAACATGATTGATATGAAATCAAGTGCCGGAAAGATTTGCTTCGGGTGGTTTAAAGCAATAACGCGGCGACACCGGCTTAGCCTTCCTTTACTTCAAAATCCTTTAATAGCATAATAAATAGAAATTATTATCAAAATTTATCCGTATTAGGCAAATGGGCGAAAGTGCATTTGTATAGTGGATTAAATTTAAATCAGGACAAGGCGACGAAGCCGCAGACAGTACAGATAGTACGGAACCGATTCACTTGGTGCTTCAGCACCTTAGAGAATCGTTCTCTTTGAGCTAAGGCGAGGCAACGCCGTACCGGTTTAAAGTTAATCCACTATATTTCAGACGGATTCGATATGGAGATTGGAAAATGGAACTGAAAAGACGTGATTTCTTAAAAATGACCGCCGCGCTGGCCGCGGCAGGGGTTTCGCCTTCGCTGTTGGCGGCAGGGAAAGAGCAGTTTACCGTGTACGGTGCGCCGGCGATGCCCAGCGTCACCATTGCCGTAGCGGCGTTGCAGGGCAAGCTGGCGAAACTGGCGGATGTGTCGCTCAAGGTTTGGCGTTCGCCCGACCAGCTTCGCGCGGGCGTGGCAAGCGGGCAATTTAAAGTGATGATGAGTCCGAGCAATGTCGGCGTGAACCTGCGCAACCAAGGGCAGAAAGTCGGCATGGTCAATATTTTGACCAACGGCATCACGCAGTTGGTCTGCAAAGGCAGCGCGATTGCCTCGCCGCAGGATTTGGCCGGCAAAAAAATCCTTGTGCCGTTTAAAAACGACATGCCCGACATCGTGCTGCAAGCCTTGTTGAAAAAACTGAAAATCGACGCGCATAAAGTCGGCATCACCTACACCGCCACGCCGCCCGAAGCGGTGGGGCTGTTTTTGAGCAAGGACTACCACGCCGCCATCCTGCCCGAACCAATGGCGAGCGCGGGTATGCTCAAAGGCAAAACCATGGGCGTAAACGTCGTGCGCGGCTTTGACTTGGTGAGGGCATGGGGGCAGGCGTTTGACACCAAACCGCTGATTCCGATGGCGGGCATCATCGCCAACGAAGAATATTTCCACGCACACAAGGCGCAGTTCGACCTCTTCCATCAGGATTTGAAAAACGCGCTCAACTGGATACTCGCCAACCGCCAAAGCGCGGCGAAAATCGGCAAAAACTACCTCCCCGCCCCCGAACCCGCCCTAGTCATGGGCTTGGACGGCGCGCGGCTGACGGTAACCAAAGGCAGCGAAGTGAAGAACGAGATTTTGAAGTTTTACGAAATCCTGATGCAGTTCAACCCGAAACTCTTGGGCGGCAAGCTGCCGGATAACGGGTTTTTCTTGGCTTAAAAGGAGGAGAGGTCGTCTGAAAAGGGCAGGGTGGTTGTGAATGCCTGATTTACCATTTTTCAGACGGCCTATCAGATAATATTCGAACAGTACACAAAAAGCCGTCATTCCCGCGTAGGCGGGAATCCAGTCCTCGATATTGCAGGAATGTTTTAAAATTGTAGCAACGTCAAAACTCTGGATTCCCGCCTACGCGGGAATGACGGCGGGTGGGTAACCGTGGGTTGTCAAACACAACAAAACCGTTGAATTGTCTGAAATGTTGGGTCATGACCCAACCTACGATTACTAGATTTTCAATAACCTTGTACAATATTCAAATTTCTAAAAAATAATGAGGAAAATATGTCTACCAAAATAAATCGATTCAATAACGAAATCATCCCTCTGTGGAATGAGGTTCAGAATTTTGTTAATGGAATTGATGAATCATGCATATTAGATGCATACATAGAAAATTTTGCCTATCTAAGAAAGATAACTGCTTTTTTATCAGAAGCAATGTCTTGTATTGATGCTGATTTTTTACCTAATGATTTTATAAATAATATTGAATCATATTTAACTGATATCAAAAATTATCTGGTTAATACTCAGAATTATACAAACTCATCTTATATTTCATACGTGGAAAGCAAATTGGATAATTTGTTACAAATAGTCTTTCCTTTTATTCTACATAAAGGAAAAGCAATTAAAGGGTTGAGGGTAGGTTTGAATGAGTATTCAAAAACTATAACTAATCATGTAGCAAATGGTTTTTCAGAAATAGAAACAACTAAAAAAAATGCAAGTGAAATTAAAGTTAAGTTAGAAAATGAGTTAGATTATTTTCGGGGACTTAGAGCTGAAATAGAAGAATATAGAAACTTAATATTTTCAGATGATGGAATAAAGAATAAGATTGAAGATGTATTGAGTAATTCAGAATCAAAATTATCTGAAATAGAAGGTCTTCATAATTCAATTTATGATGAAGATGGATTAAAACAAGAAATTGATGAGTTTTATTCAAAAATTTCTGATGCAAACAATGATATTAATGAATTAAAAAAGGATAGCTTGGCTACTTTACAAGGATTAGAGCAATTCTACGATAAAATTTTTGGCAAAGATGATGAAAATGGAAATAAAACAGGTGGATTAAAGCAAGAAATTGAGCAAAGAAAAAAAGATTTAGATGAATTTAAGCAGAAGCAACAAAAACGATATGATGAGCTTAATAAACAAATTGAAAATTTACTACCAGGAGCGACATCTGCTGGACTATCTAGTGCATATAATGAAATGAGGAATCGATTTAGTGACAGTGCAAAATGGTATGCAAGAGGATTTTATGTTTCATTATTCATTTTACTTGTTACGGTATTATGTATAAGAGATGTTGTATTGGTGGATAAGATTCCTCTAGATAAAGGAATTTGGATTAGTCTTCTTGTGTTACTAGGAAATTTTGCAGTAAAAATGCCTTTTATAGTTCCAGCATTATGGTTAGTAATATTTATGTCAAGAAGGCGAAGTGAAGCAGAGAGATTATCACAAGAATATGTGCATAAAGAGGTTTTGGCTAAATCATACGATAGTTATAAACAACAAATTGAGAAATTATCAAAAGAAGATCAAAAAGGACTATTACCAGTATTAATGGAAGGTATGATCAGAGCTATTTCTTTAAATCCTGCAGAAACACTGGATAAAAAACATCAAAGTGATAGCCCTTTTTCAGAAATTTTAAAAGATAATAAATTTATAGATTCTATTGCAGATAAAATAAAAAACTCTTCTAAATACTTAAATAAAACACAGCAAGAGTAGGTTGGCTTAGCCGCAGGCATAACTGAACAAAACACCGTAATCCCAAACCAAGGCCGTCTGAAAACACTATTTTGGGAAATCAAGCTGTTTCGTTGGGTTACGGTGTTCCGTCTAACCCAATCAACCATTTTTTCAGACGACCTATCGTCCCCAAACCATTCCCATTAACCAACACCAAAACCATGATTAAAACCGACAAAATCCGCAAACCGCAGCCTGCGGTGTTTTACATCATCGACTACCTTTGGAGCGGCTTTGCCGGTCTGGGCGTGGCGATGATGGTGGTGGCGTTGTGGGCGTGGGGAAGCGCCGTGTTCGGTGAGTTTATGCTGCCTGCGCCGGTGGAGGTGTTTCAAAAGTCTTTGGATTTATTGAAACATTTTCAGGAAAACGAAATCGGGATTTCGCTGTGGCGGTCGGTGGTGGGTATTTCGGTTGCGCTGGCGGCGGGATTGGCGGCAGGGCTGGTGGCGGGCAGTTTTAAGACGGCGATGGCGTTGCTTAAGCCTGTGATTACGGTTTTGTTGGCGATGCCGCCGATTATTTGGGTGGTGATGGCGTTGTTTTGGTTCGGTTTCGGCAATCCGAGCGTGCTGTTTACCATCATTGTGTTGGTTGCGCCGCTGACGTTTGCGAGTGCGGCGGTCGGGATGGCGAGCGTGAACAAGCAGCATGAGGAGTTGTTTGACGCTTATAAATTAGGTCGTCTGAAAAAAATCCGTTATCTGTATATCCCGCATCTGACGGGCTATGTGATTTCCAGCATCGGCGTGGCGGTGGCGATGGGGGTGAAGGTGGTGATTATGGCGGAACTCTTGGGCGCGAGCGAAGGCGTGGGCGCGCGGATTGCGGATGCGAGGGCGATGCTGGAGACTTCGACGGTGATGGCTTATGTGGTGTTGGTTATCGTGTTTGTGTCGCTGTTTGAATATCTAATTACCAAGCCTTTGGAAATTTTGTTTATGCCGTGGAGAAGATGATGCTCTGTCTTGAAAACGTGCGTTTTGAAATTCTCCGCGACCCCATCGTGCGCGATTTCAGTTTGAACCTGCAACATGGCGAAGTGAAAGCCTTGTTCGGGCCGAGCGGCTGCGGCAAGACGACGGTTTTGCGGTTGATTGCGGGCTTGGAAACACCGAAATCAGGCACGATACGCAATACTTTCCGCAAAACGGGTTTTCTGTTTCAGGAAAACCGCCTGCCGGAAAACCTGACCGCGATGCAGAATATCGCGATTTTTATGGACAAACCCGATGAAGGCGAAATCATCGCGCTGGCGACGAAAGTCGGGCTGACTGCGGGCGATTTGAACAAATATCCGACCGAGTTGTCCGGCGGCATGGCGAAACGGGTGGCGTTTTTGCGCCTGCTGCTGTGCGGCTGCGACCTTGCCTTGCTGGACGAACCGTTTGTCGGTTTGGACCGCGATTTACGCGATATTTTGGTCGCCATGTTGGTGGAAAAAATCGAGCGGCAGGGCATGGCGTGTATGCTGGTAACGCATGACCGCTTCGAAGCCACGCGCCTGAGCCATGAAATCATGCTGCTTTCCACTAAGGGCATGAACGTACAAAACGTGATGCCCCTGCCCACGCCGCTGTCCGAACGCGATTCGGCTTTTGAAGAAGCTGTGGTGGCAAGGGAGTTTCAGGGGATTCATTATTATGAGTGATGAGGGGATTTGAATATCTGACGAACCTTGCGGTTCGTTGCCCTCTCCCTAACCCTCTCCCACGGGGCGAGGGGATCAGGTTTCTGAAAATCAGAGGGTGCAGGATTGGGAATCGAATGGCAGGTAAACCTGAAAATGTTCAGGCTCGACAGCCCGATTCCCTCTCCCCGTGGGAGAGGGCTAGGGAGAGGGTGAGCAAGCCGCAGGCTTGCCTCTTTAGCGAAAGATACGAATCTGTTATCCGAACGCGATTCGGTTTTTGAAAAAGCCGTGGTGCCAAGGGGGCAGGGGATTCATTATGAGGTGCTTTATGTTTTCGACTGTGATTACTGCTGCTGTTTTATATATTGCTACAGCAGTAGATTTGTTGGTAATACTATTAGTATTTTTTGCTAGAGCAAATACTAGAAAAGAATATCGAGATATTTATATCGGACAATATTTAGGTTCTGTAATTTTAATATTAGTTAGTTTATTTCTAGCTTTTGTTTTGAATTATGTTCCGGAAAAATGGGTGTTGGGTTTATTAGGTTTAATACCGATTTACTTAGGTATTAAAGTTGCTATTTACGACGATTGTGAGGGCGAAAAAAGAGCTAAAAAAGAATTGGATGAAAAAGGGTTGTCAAAATTAGTCGGTATTGTTGCTTTGGTTACAGTTGCTAGTTGTGGTGCAGATAATATTGGACTTTTTGTTCCTTACTTTGTGACTTTAGATCTTGTCGACTTATTAGTTACTCTTCTTGTATTTTTAATATTGATTTTTGTTTTAGTATATACAGCACAAAGATTGGCTAATATTTCAGGTGTTGGTGAAATTGTAGAGAAGTTTAGTCGTTGGATAATGGCTGTTATTTATATTGGTTTAGGGTTATTTATTATTATTGAAAATAATACAATTCGAACAATAATATCAATAATATGAATGATACGGGCATTTGAGTATCTGACGAACCTTGCGGTTCGTTGCCCTCTCCCTAACCCTCTCCCACGGGGCGAGGGAATCAAGTTACTGAAAATCAAAGAGTGCAGGATTGGGAATTAGATGGCAGGTAAACCTGAAAATGTTCAGGCTCGACAGCCCAATTCCCTCTCCCCGTGGGAGAGGGTTAGGGAGAGGGCAAGCAAGCCGAAGGTTTGCTTCTTCAATACAAGATACAACCCTGTCCGCCCAATAAATCCATATCCGAAAGCATCTTCATGCAGAATCAAGCCAAGCCATGAATAAATTTTTTACCCACCCCATGCGGCCGTTTTTTGTCGGCGCGGCGGTGCTTGCCATACTCGGCGCGTTGGTGTTTTTCATCAGCCCTAGTGCTATCGTCCTGCACCGCCAAATCTTCTTGGAACTCATGCTGCCTGCGGCATACGGCGGTTTCCTGACTGCCGCCATGCTCGAATGGACGGGCTATAAAGGTCGTCTGAAACCCGTCGCCACCGTCTTGGCGGCGCTGTTGCTCGCCGCAACCGTCCTGTTGCCGTTTGCTCCGCAAACCGCTTCGTTTTTCGTCGCCGCCTATTGGCTGGTGTTGCTGCTGTTCTGCGCCTGGCTGATTTGGCTCGACCGTAACACCGACAATTTCGCCCTGCTGATGCTGCTTGCCGCGTTCACCGTTTTTCAGACGACCTATGCCGTCAGCGGCGATTTGAACCTGTTGCGCGCGCAAGTGCATCTGAACATGGCGGCGGTCATGTTCGTATCCGTCCGCGTCAGCGTCCTTCTAGGCGCGGAAGCCCTCAAAGAATGCCGTCTGAAAGACCCCGTATTCATCCCCAACGTCGTCTATAAAAACATCGCCATCACCTTCCTGCTCCTGCACACCGCCGCCGAACTTTGGCTGCCCGCGCAAACCGCCGGTTTTACCGCATTCGCCGTCGGTTTCATCCTGCTCGCCAAGCTGCGCGAACTGCACCATCACGAACTCCTGCGCAAACACTACGTCCGCACCTATTACCTGCTCCAACTCTTTGCTGCCGCAGGCTATCTATGGACAGGCGCGGCGAAACTGCAAAACCTGCCCGCCTCCGCGCCCCTGCACCTGATTACCCTCGGCGGCATGATGGGCGGCGTGATGATGGTATGGCTGACTGCCGGACTGTGGCACAGCGGTTTTATCAAACTCGACTACCCCAAACTCTGCCGCATCGCCGTCCCCATCCTTTTCGCCGCCGCCGTCTCGCGCGCTGTTTTAATGAACGTGAACCCAATATTCTTCATCACAGTCCCCGCGATTCTTACCGCCGCCGTGTTCGTGTTTTATCTGTTGACATTCGTACCAATCTTTCGGGCGAATGCGTTTACGGATGATCCGGAGTGAGCGTTTTCGTTTCATTCCCTATTCAATCGCAAGCCCTGTGTCGCCTTAAGTCAAAAGGTCGTCTGAAAACTAATTTCAGACGACCTTGAGACCTTTGCAAAAAAGCCCTTCCTTCGACAGCCGAAACCCAAACACAGGTTTTTGTCTATTTCCGCCCCAAATCACTCCTAATTTTACCCAAATACCCCCTTAATCCTCCCCGGGCGCCCCATAATCAGGCATCCGGGCCACTTTTTAGGCAGCAACAGGCACACTTAGCCTGTTAGCCGCTTTCAACAGGTTCAAACACATCGCCTTCAGATGGCTTTGCGCACTCACTTTAATCAGTCCGAAATAG